>CAXUCS010000232.1:0-4515 GCA_964249365.1 uncultured Caulobacteraceae bacterium
CCACCAGTCCCGCTCGGACTGGTAGACGGCCACAGTGCCGATGGGCCGCCCGCACCTCGGCAGCTCCGCCACGGCCTCGGCGCCCGGCCTGTTCACAGCCTGAGCGTAAGGTGCGCGCACCCCCGCCATGAAGGCGAGCGACCCGACGGCCGCGACGCCCAGACAACGCTTTCCCGTCATGCTCCAGCCCCAAGCCCCAAGGTGAGCCAGTTCTAGCGGCTGCTTTCACAGGTCGATCAACTTATGGTGCGGCGAAACGGCCTAACTGCCGCAAGGTGATGACCACCGTCCGCCTCTGCCGGCCCGAGGTCCGCTCTGCGGCGGAATGCCTCAGCCAAGCGGAATGGCGAGTTGCCGACCGAAGGCTGGTGACCGGGCTCGACCGAGGCTGTGTGAAAACGTCGAAGCAGGTTAGGGTCTGACCTCGTCACAGCGTCGGAGCTTCTGATGAAGCGGTTCGTCGAAGGTGAAGATCGTCGCCAGGGCGTGCTGCTGCCGGAGTATCTGGATGACCGGGTTTCCGAAGAGAACCCGGTCAGGGCCATAGATGTCTTTGTCGATGAGCTGGACTTGGCAGCCCTGGGCTTTGAGGGTGTGGCTCTGGCAGCGACGGGAAGACCGGGCTACCATCCCGCCATGCTGCTGAAGCTGTACGTCTACGGCTACATGAACCAGGTGGCGTCAAGCCGCCGCCTGGAGCGCGAGGCCGGGCGCAACGTGGAGCTGATGTGGCTGACCGGCCGCTTGGCGCCTGACTTCAAGACCATAGCCGACTTCCGGCGCGACAACGGCGAGGCGATCTGCGGGACGTGCCGACGGTTCGTCGAGTTGTGCCGGAGCCTTCGGCTGTTCAGTCATGCGGTGGCGGCCATCGACGGCAGCAAGTTCAAGGCGGTGAACACGCGCGACAAGAACTACACGCCCGCCAAGCTGAAGGCCCGCATGGAGCAGGTCGAGGCCAGCATCGCGCGCTACATGGCCGCGCTGGATGCGACGGACCGGCAGGAAGGCGAGGTCGCCCGGGAGAAGGGCGGTCGGCTCAAGGACAAGATCACGGCGCTCCGCCGCCAGATGGCGGCGTTCAAGAGCTTGGAGCCGGTGATCGAGGCGGCGCCGGACCGCCAGCTCTCGCTCAGCGACCCCGACGCGCGCTCCATGGCCACCAGCGGTCGGGAAAGCGGGACGGTCGGCTACAACGTCCAGGCGGCGGTGGATGCGGAGCACCACCTGATCCTGGCGCACGAAGTGACCAATGTCGGCCACGACCGCTCCGCCCTGGCCGAGATGGGCGCGATGGCGAAGGCGGCCTCGGGCTGCGAGCGGCTCACGGTGCTGGCGGACCGCGGCTACTTCGACAGTCAGGAGGTGCTGGCCTGCGAGGCGCTCGGCGTGGAGCCCTACGTGCCCAAACCCCTGACCTCGGGCGCCAAAGCCGCCGGCCGCTTCGGCAAGCAGGACTTCGTCTATCTGCCCGACGAGGACGGCTACCGTTGCCCGGCCGGCGAGACGCTGAAGTGGCGCTTCGCTTCCGACGAGGCGGGCTTGATGATCCACAAGTACTGGACGTCCAATTGCGAGGCTTGCCGCCTCAAGCCCCAATGCACGCCAGGCCCTCAGCGGCGGGTGCGGCGCTGGGAGCACGAGGCGGTGCTGGACGCCATGCAGGACCGCCTGGACCGTCACCCCCGCGCCATGCGGGTTCGCCGGGCCACCGTCGAACACGTCTTCGGCACGCTCAAGGCCGCCATGGGCGCCACCCACTTCAAGACGCGGACCCTGCCCAAGGTCAGAACCGAGATGAGCCTCCACGTGCTCGCCTACAACTTCAAGCGCATTATCAGCATCTTCGGAGTAGGACCGCTGATCCAGGTGATGCAGGCCTGATCTGCAAGCTTGCGCCGCCAGACCCTGCCCACACCCCGCCATTAGAACTACGTTCTCACACAGCCTCGACCCATTGCGGCCATTCGACTCCTGCCAGCAACGCGAAATTCATAACCATGGCGCTCTAGCAGAGCCGAGGGCGGCGGCCGCTGTGTCGTTGGTTGCCTCCCTGCATCGCCGGTAGAAGCGCCCTGCTTCATCGAGTCTTCACCCTGTGAACGCGATATTTCCGCAGGGAGAACGCACAAGATGGGACCTGAAGCTCTCGCGCCGAGCCGTCCGTTGACCTTCGCCGACGGCGCGGCGAGAATCTACCAGGTCACGCTGGCCGGGCTGGTGCGGCCCTGGTTCATCGTCGCGTTGCTTGACGCTCTCAAGGCGGCCGCCATGGTCCTGATCGGCGCGCCGTTTGGGTGGGCGGCGGTCTGGTTCGCAGCATCTCTCGCCTTGGACGTGGTCCTGCAGCTCCTTTATCGGCGTTGGTTGACCGAGAGCGAACAGAGGCCGGCAAGCGCGGGGCAGCTACGCCTGGGCGTCTGCTCCGCCCTTCGCCAAGCGGTTTGGATGGGCGCGCCGCTCCTAACGCTGCTGGCCGTGCGAAGCCCGCCGGCCTACGCCTTCGTGGCGGTGGAGGCTGCGACCCTGACCATGGTCACGGCCTCCGTAGGATGGGCCTCACGCGGGGTCTGGGTCGGCGCCCTGAGCGCAGTCGTGCTGACCGCGGCCCTGCCGGGCGTTCTTGCGTCGGGCGTCTCCCCCGCCGCGCGCGGCGGCGTCGGCTTGGTGCTCGTGATCTTCGTGCTGGCGAACGCCTCCGTGTGGCTCGCCATACGCAAGCTGATCGCCGACTCGGCCGCCGAGCGCGACCGCAACGCCGCGCTCACCCGGGCGCTCCAGGAATCGCTGGCCCGGTCGGAAGCGGCGGAGCGGCGGGCGGAGGAGGCGCGCGCGCAGGCGGAGGCCGCCAACCAGGCCAAGAGCCGGTTCCTGGCCAACATGAGCCACGAGATCCGCACCCCCATGAACGGGGTGATCGGCATGAACGAGCTGCTGCTCCGAACGGACCTGACCTCGGACCAGCGGGTCTACGCCGGCGCGGTGAAGTCCTCGGCGGACGCGCTGCTCGACATCATCAACGACATCCTGGACGTTTCCAAGCTGGAAGCCGGCAAGGTCGAGCTGGAGAGCGTCGACTTCCACCTGCCGACCCTGGTGGAGGACTTAGTAGAGCTGCTGGCGCCCCGGGCGCGCGAGAAGGGCTTGGAGCTGGCCTGCCACGTGGACCCGGGAGCGAGCCCGCCCTTCCGGGGCGACCCCATGCGCCTGCGCCAGGTTCTCCTGAACCTGACCGGCAACGCCATCAAATTTACCAGCTCCGGCTACGTCGCAGTCAGGGCGCTGGGCGCGAGGGAGTCGGACGGGTCGACCCGTCTACGCCTGGAGGTGCGCGACACAGGCATCGGCGTCACCGACGAACAGAAGGGCCGTCTCTTCCAGACTTTCCAGCAGGCGGACAGCTCTACCACAAGGCGCTATGGCGGCTCGGGTCTGGGTTTGGCGATCTCTCGCCAGCTCATCGAGCTCATGGGCGGCCGCATCGGCGTGGCGGACGGGCAGGGCGGCGGAAGCGTGTTCTGGGTGGAGTTGATGCTGGAGGCCGGCGAGGCGCCCCGCAGCGCTCCGGCGCCGCTCAGGAGCCTTACCGGATTGAAGGTGCTGGTGGTCGACGACCTGGCCATAAACCGCACCATCTTCCGCGAACAACTCGAGCAAGAAGGGGCCGTGGTCATGGAGGCCGACGGGGGCGAGGATTGCCTGCGTCGCCTCGCCCGAGCTCATGGAGAGCATAAGCCGTTCGACGTCGTGCTCTTGGATCACCAGATGCCCGGCATGGCCGGCGATGACGTCGTGGCCGGCATACGCGCTGAAGCGCAATGGTCGCAGCTCAAGATCATCATGGCCTCGTCCACGGCCGCGCCGCCTGTGGGCGATGTCGCCTATGACGCCTATCTGACCAAGCCTGTCCGACGCTCCGTCCTGCTGGCGCAACTCGCGGCGGTGGCGTCTGGAGAGGCGGCGCTGCCCACAGGGCCCGCCAAGCCGGCCGCCCTGAAGCTCGAGACGGCTCCGGCTCCGGAGGCCCGGGTGCTTCTGGCCGAGGACAACGATACCAACATCCTCCTGGCCACGACCATCCTGCGGCAGCTCGGCTTCGACGTGGACGCCGTGAAGACTGGGCGCGCAGCGGTGGAGGCGGCGGAACAAGGCGGCTACGACCTGATCCTGATGGATGTGCACATGCCCGAGATGGATGGCATGGAGGCGACCCGGCTTATCCGCAGGCTGCCGGGCCCTCTGGGCGCCCTGCCCATCATCGCCATGACGGCGGATGCCATGAAGAGCGACATGGAGGCGTGTTTCGCCGCGGGCATGGACGACTTCGTCTCTAAGCCGCTCGACGTCCAGGCATTCCTGGCCGCCTTGGATCGGGCCTGCGCCGTAGAACAGACCGCAGCGGCGGCATGACACTTGAGGTAGACAAGACCACTCTGCGCCCAGAACGGACTCTGACCTTCTGTTTAGGTTTCTTGGACGCCCGCCAAGCGCGACGGCTCGGCTCGCTCGGCGGCG
>CAXUCS010000233.1:0-4511 GCA_964249365.1 uncultured Caulobacteraceae bacterium
ATCATCGCCAGCGACATCCAGGAGTCGCAGCCGAGCGCGACGCCGCAGACCGCCCCTCCGCCGCAACCAGAGCCCGTGGTGGCGCAGCCAGGACCCAGGGGGGCGCAGCCGAGCGTCGGCGCACAGCCGCAGGCGCCGATCGCCCGGGCCAAGTCGCTGCAGAGCCTCGGCATTCCGGACGGCTCCTACGACCTCCAGCCGCTGGACGGGATGCGCAAGACCATCGCGCGCCGCCTGACGGAGAGCTTCCGTGACATCCCGCACTTCCCGCTCACCATCGACCTGGAGATCGACCGGCTCCTGGACGCCAGGGTGCGGATCAATGCGGCCCTGGAACGACAGGGCGCCAAGGTCTCGGTGAACGACATCCTGATCAAGGCCAGCGCGCTCGCGCTCAAGGCCGTGCCGGCGGCCAACGCCTCCTACACCGCCGAGGGCATCGCGCTACACCACCATGCCGACGTCGCGGTGGCGGTGGCGATCGAGGGCGGGCTGATCACGCCCATCATCCGGGAGGCGGAGCACCGCTCGCTCCTGGACATCTCCAAGGCGATGAAGGACCTCGCCGCCCGGGCGCGCGACCGCAAGCTGAAGCCCGAGGAGTTCCAGGGCGGCACCTTCTCGCTCTCCAACCTCGGCATGTTCGGGATCAAGACGTTCAGCTCCATCATCAACGAGCCGCAGGGCATGATCCTGTCCGTCGGCGCCGGCGAGAAACGGCCGGTGGTGCGGGGCGACAGCCTAGCGGTCGCCACCGTCATGACCGTGACGCTCACCTGCGACCACCGCGTGGTGGACGGCGCCATCGGCTCCCAGTGGCTCACCGCCTTCCGCGCCTTCGTGGAAGAGCCACTGACCATGATCGCGTGAGCGGCGGCGCTTGAGCCTTAACTTGGCTTTCAGCGGCTCGGTCTTATCATCCCTAGCAGGGATACCCCGAGGAGGGCTGCTACCCTCCCCGAGGCCTCCGTTAGACCTTGGTCTGAAGCTGCAACTTCAGAAGCAGGATCCAGCGGAGTCGGAGCGTGAGTTTCAACTTACCTCCATCTCCCTTGCTAGGAACAGGGGGTCGGCCTGTCCGGCCCCCACCCTCTCCCTACCGTTTTCGCGAGCAGATGGTCGGCCGGTCGCAGAAGTTGCGGCCAGGGTCTCGTGCGCTTGCGCCCTTCCGTCCGCCGCGGACCTGTAAGGCTCTTCCATGCCGCTCGACTTCGACCTGATCGTCATCGGCTCCGGCCCGGGCGGCTACACGGCCGCGATCCGCGGGGCTCAGCTCGGGCTGAAGACCGCCATCGTGGAGCGGGCGGAGCTCGGCGGCATCTGCCTGAACTGGGGCTGCATTCCCACCAAGGCCTTGCTGAAATCGGGCGAGGTCTATGAGACCATGTCCACCCATGCCGCCGACTACGGCCTGTCGGTGGACAGGACCGGATTCGACTTCGCCAAGGTGATCGAGCGCTCCCGCAAGGTCGCCAAGCAGCTGAACGGCGGCGTCGGCTACCTGATGAAGAAGAACAGGATCGAGGTGGTCGGCGGGACCGCAAAGCTGGAGAAGGGCGAGCCGGCGCCCAAGGTCGTGGTGGCGATGAACGCCGGCGGCTCCCGCACCCTGCAGGCCAGGGCGGTGATCCTGGCGACCGGCGCCCGCGCGAAGAACATCCCGGCCATCGGGCTCGTCGGCGACGGCGACCGGGTCTGGACCTACCGCGAGGCGATGACCCCGCCTGCCTTCCCCAAGACGCTGCTCGTGGTCGGCTCCGGCGCGATCGGGCTGGAGTTCGCGAGCTTCTACCGCTCGCTCGGCTCGGAAGTGACGGTGATCGAGGCGGTGGACCGCATCCTGCCGGTGGAGGACGAGGAGGTCTCCGCTACAGCGCAGATGGCGCTGGAGAAGCGAGGCATCAGGTTCCGTACCGCCGCCAAGGTGACCCGCCTGTCCAAGGACGCGGGCGGCGTGAAGATCGAGCTGGAAGCGAAGGGCAAGGCGGAGACGCTCACCGCCGAGCGCGCCATCGTCGCCGTCGGTATCGACGCCAACATCGAAGGGCTCGGGCTGGAGGAACTCGGGGTGGAGATCGACCGGGGCCACGTGGTCTCCGACGGGCACTGCGCCACCAATGTGCCCGGCCTCTACGCCATCGGCGACGTGGCCGCCGCGCCCTGGCTGGCGCACAAGGCCGCGCACGAGGGCGTGCACGCCGCCGAGCACATCGCGGGCAAGGACGGGCCGCCGCTGAAATCGCCCATCCCCGGCTGCACCTACACCAACCCCCAGGTGGCCTCCGTCGGCTTGACGGAGGCGCAGGCGAAGAAGGAAGGGCGCAAGGTCAAGGTCGGCCGTTTCCCGTTCCGCGCCAACGGCAAGGCGATCGCGGCGGGCGAGACCGAGGGGTTCGCCAAGACCGTCTATGACGCCGACACCGGCGCGCTGATCGGCGCCCATCTGATCGGGGGCGAGGTCACGGAGATGATCCAGGGCTTCGCCATGGCCATGACGCTGGAGGCGACGGAGGAGGAGGTGTTCGCCACCGTCTTCCCGCACCCCACCATGAGCGAAGCCATGCACGAGGCCTCGCTGGACGCATACGGCATCGTCCTGAACACTTGACGCATCGTCTACCGCGGCTCGAAAACCGCGGGACCGCGGTCACCAAACCCCAGGCTGCGCGTTCGTATGACCATGCCTCGCGTCATGATCCACTGCCCGGTTACGGGCGACAGCGTTTCGACCCGCCACACGATGAGCGAGTCTCAGTTCGCCGGCGAGGCGTTTGAGAACGCCGCGGTGCGCTGCTCGGCCTGCGGACAGATCCATCGCTGGAGCAAGAGCGACGCGTGGCTTCAGCCTTTCCGCAGCCTGCGGCCGGAACAGGTGCTGGGCGACTGAGTCCGCAGGCTTGTGAAGCGTCTTCTCCGTCCGGACGGCGAGACGCTGGCCTACCGGCACGTAGAGGGGCGCGGGCCGACGGTGGTCTGGCTCGGTGGCTTCAACTCGGACATGAACGGGACCAAGGCGCAGGCGCTGGCCGACTGGGCCGGGCCTCGTCGCCGGGCCTTCCTGCGCTTCGACTACTTCGGCCACGGCCAGTCCTCCGGATCCTTCGCGCAGGGGACCGTGTCGCGGTGGCGCGACGACGCCTTGGCGGTGATCGACGCGCTGGTCCAAGGCCCGGTCCTGCTGGTCGGCTCCTCCATGGGCGGCTGGATCGCGACGCTGGTTGCGCTCGCCCGGCCTGAGCGGATCGCCGGGCTGGTGCTGGTCGCGCCGGCGGCGGACATGACCGCCGCCCTGATCGAGCCCGAACTGACGCAGGAGGCTCGCCGCGCCCTCGCCCGGGAGGGGATCTGGACCCGTCCGTCCGAGTACGGTCCGGGAGACCTGATCTCCCGCGCGCTCCTGGAGGATGGCGGTCGCTGGTCGGTGCTTCCCGGCCCCATCGCCTGCCACGCGCCGTTGCGGGTGCTGCAGGGAGGGGCCGACCCGGACGTGCCCTGGCGTCACGCGCTCGCGCTCGTCGAGGCCTGGCAGGGCGCAGATGTGGCCTTCACCCTTGTTCGCGACGGCGACCACCGGCTTTCCCGACCTCAGGACCTCAAGCGGCTGCTGGCCCTGGTGGAGGAGTTCGGGTGAAGGAGCCGTTCGCCCTGAACAGCCGTCCGCCGCACCGAACCGGCGAGGCCCGGCCGTCTCGAGGCCAATGATCGCGGGCGTTCAGCCCTTCCCCAGGGGCTCGCCGGCCTTGAGGAAAGGGGTGGGGTTCAGGAGCCGCCCGCTCGCCCACACCTCGTAATGCAGGTGGACGCCGGTGGAGCGGCCGGTGGAGCCCATGCGGCCGATCACGTCTCCGGTCTTCACCGGGGTTCCGACACCCAAGGTGAAGGCGGAGAGGTGGCCGTAGCGCGTCTTGAAGCCATAGCCGTGGTCCACCTCCACGCAGTTGCCATAGCCGGTCCGCTGGCCGGCGAAGGACACCACGCCGGGGGCAGTGACGTGGATCGGGTCGCCGGACCGGCCGGCGAAGTCCTGGCCGGGGTGGAAGGCCTGCTGCCCCGTGAAGGGGTCGGTCCGCATCCCGAACGGGCTGGAGAAGACCGGGGTGTCGACCGGCATGGCCAACGGCAGGGCGGCGGCGGCCTGCGTCAGCGTCTTGGCTGCGGCGAGGTCGCGCGCGACGCGCTGCACCTGGCGCGCCATGGCGGGATCGAGGTCCAGCTTCATGGCCAGACGCTGCGGGCTGTGCAGGTCGGAGGCCGAGAAGCCCGCGGGCGGGGCGCCGCTGTCGGCGTCCATGTAGGGCCGCGCGTCCAGGCCGGTAGCGCGGAAGGTGGCGCGCACGGCCTTCAGCCGGGCCTGGGCGTCGAGTTCGGCGACGCTCAGCATGTCGGTCTCCACCTGTTTCAGCTCGGCGGAAGCCTGTGCGGCGGTCTGGGTCAGCACCACGGGCGCGGGGCGCTCGAGTTGGGGCGGCGCGCCCAGCCCCGCGAGGAACCCGCCGAAGAGCCCGAAGTCC
>CAXUCS010000234.1:0-4498 GCA_964249365.1 uncultured Caulobacteraceae bacterium
CAGATCACCGCCGGACTCTTGTTAAGGCTGGATGGGAAACGGGGGTCACGTCAGAACGCGTGCAGAGGGACGAACGGCGGTGACCAACTGAGCACCTTGCTGCAAGAGGTTGTCGAGGTCATACCGTCGGGTTCAGGTTGTGGAGGGCGTGAAGATGCCGCGCGCCTTGGGACGCGGTCAGCGGCGTTGATCGGGCTCCTTGGCGACGCTCTTAAAGGCGCCTCCGGTGCGCTTCACAGCCATGAACTGCCCGCCCGGTCCACGCTTCGTGAACGGGCCCGCGCGCGGGTTCTGGACCTAACTCGGGCCTTTACCGACCTGACCCGATTGCCCACTGACGTTGACCGCCATGGCCGCCTTCGTCTCACCCCAGATCACCACACATAACGTCCTTTACGTAACCCTCGGGTCAGGGTTCCGACAGCCTCGGCCAATAGGCGGCGCCCTGAAGATTATATTTCCAGTACTCGGCAGGTACGGGCGGACTTAGAAGCGGCAAGGTTGTCAGCGCAGAGCCAATCTTCCATGCCGCCTTTACCTAAGTCGAGTCGTAAACACCAGGACACGCACTGCCGCAGCATCGAAATCTAGAATCTATAGCGAACCGACCCGATCACTTGGCGAGGTGGGATATACTGGCGCGTGACCACGCCGCGGCCGCCCGCATCCGTGTCGGTGGAGAAGGCGTCGATGAATTTGGCGGCGACCCCGGCATTGTCCGTGACGTTGTCGACGGCCAGCTCGACCTGCCAAGGCGAGTCGTTCCTAAACAGCCGAAAGTTAAGGTTGAAGATGGCGTAGGAGGGGACGTGGTCGATGCCGGGCTCGTTAAATATACGCGCCTCGAAGTCGCCTCGGTAGATCGCCGCCAAGCTCGAGACGAGGGTGTACTGACCGCGGAGCTGGGCCGTCTTGCTCAGGATGACGCCGGCGGTAGCCGAGGGTAGCTTGGGGATGGTCTTGCCGTGGACATCTTCCGCAGCCGTCTCCCTGGCGGCGATGTCCTGCGGGCTGAACTCGCCAAAGCCCTGGGCGGCGGCGGCGAGCTCCGCCAAGTTGCCTTGGTAGCCATCCAGTAGCGACTGGTGGGAGGTCACCCGGCCGTGCTCCAGTCCGAGGTTCCAGTCGATCCTGATCTGGTCAGGCAAGGCGATCGAGCTCTCGGCTTCGAAGCCGTAGATCGTCGAATGGTCGATGTTGCCGACGCCGCCTTGGAACGGCACCGGGTCGTCCTCCTGCAGCTGGAGATTGTCGTACAAGTAGTAGTAACCCGCCAAGTTCAGCTGCAATGCGTTGTTCAGGAAGCGGTTTTTGGAGCCGATCTCATAGGCGGTCACGTGCTCGGGTTTGAAGACCAAGGGGGCCAGGATAGGCGTCTGGTTGAGGTTCGCGCCACCCGGCTTGAAACCGGTCGACCAGGTTCCATAGAGCATGTTCTTGGCGGTCAAGTCACCCTCGAGCGAAACCTTGCCGGTGACGTCCGTGCTTACCAAGCCGTCGTGTGTCGGCGGCCCGAAAGCGTTGTAGTAGTTGCTGACGAGGCTTGACTCCTGATCGTGAGTGTAGCGGAGGCCGGCGATCAGCCTAAGACGATCGGTGAAGGCGTAGGAGCCCTGGCCAAACACCGAGTAGGACGAGCGCGTGTCGGTCGAGTTGGTCTGGAAGGCGATTTCGCTCAAGGACACGCCGGGGGCGAGCACGCCGCAGTCCTGCGGGACTGGCTGGCCGGCCGTCGTGTTGGTCTCAAGTTCGCACGTCGACAGCTTGGTGTCGAGATAGAAGAGGCCTGCGATCCACTGGAAGGGAGAGGCATAGTTAGAAGACAGGTTGATCTCTTCCGTATACGATCTTACGTCGTTGTTCATGACCGGGTTGAGATCGTGGGGAGAAGATAGGGCGTAGGTCAGGCGATCGCGGTCGAAGGAGTGTTCGTCACGCACGAACTGATAGCTCGCGATGTCCTTCACAGTCACGCCCGAGATGTTCCAGGCGACCGTCGCGCTGAAAATCTGCGAGTTCAGCCTGAGCGTGCCCGGGTAGTCCTGCGTCAGTCGCCGAGGGTCGGGATCGGGGTCGAAGACGCTCTTCTGGGCCGGATCGTTCTCGTTCATGTTGGTGACGTCAGCGGCTAGCTTAACCGAGAGGTTTGGAAGAGGCTTCAACAGCAGCGCCAGCCGTCCGACCTGGGTATTCTCGTTATCGAGCGCATAGCCGTTCGGATAGCCCGGAACCTGAGTGGCCTCGGCAAAGCCGCTGTGGGTGACCTCCAGGATCGCACCGCGCACAGCGAGCGTGTCCGACACTGGTAAGTTAATCGCACCTTCACCGCGGAACTGATCGTAGTTGCCGCCCCCAACGTCGAAATAGCCGCTGGTCTTGTCCAACTCCGGCTGGCGCGTGATCACGTTGATCGTGCCGCCTGTCGAGTTCTGGCCGAAGACCGTTCCCTGCGGCCCCCGTAGGACGTCGATCCGATCGACGTCGAGAAAGTCTCCGTTCAGCGCGTAGGGACTGGCCACGTAGACGCCGTCGACGTGGTAGGCGACGCCGGGCTGGGCGCTGCCGTTCTGATTGGCCTCGTTGCCGATGCCGCGGATGCTGGCGACGCGGTTCTCGCCTTCGTTGGGCGACAGCGTGAGGCCCGGGACATAGCCGTTGAGGTCGTCCGGACTGAGGATGTTGCCGACATCCAGGGTCGAGGCGCTCACGGCGGTGATCGACTCTGGCGCCTTCTGCAAATTGACCGTCCGCTTGTCGGCGACGACGACGACCTCCTCGACCTGCGTCGTGCTCGTTGGAGCCGGCGCCCCGGCGGCGACCTGTGCTATGCTCGTCGGAGGTTCGGCCGCCGTGGCGAGGTCGAGCGGCGCCAACGGAGAAATCCAGGCCGCCGTCGCCAGCAAGTTCTTCAATACAGGACGCGCTGAGATTATCATGGACGGCGTTCCCCTCTTGGCCGTGCTACCCGTCCTTCGCCTCGACGTAAGTTGGGCTCCCGATTTGACGCTATGGGTCTGCAGCCGCGATCCTGAAGAGCGTATTTGTGATCTGTTTGCCCCCTTTTTGGCAGCAGATCGTTGCGGCCTGATACGCCTTGATCTTCGACGGAGGTGAGACTGCGCGGAGACGAAGGCGAGTGCATTTCGGTGGCAGGCCAGTCGCGATTTGATGCTTTTTGGTGCGGGGCAGGACCGTTCCTCCAGGCGCATCCATCATGCCGAGCCGTTTCGGCCGAGGCCGGATCACTCCTTTAGCGATGCTGTGTGGGAGAGACGCCGGAGTCGGCGACCAGCGCCGCCCCGTCGCTCCTCGGATCGGAGGCCCCTTCCAGTGACCCGTCGGCGTGGCGCACCAGCGCGCCCGCGTGGCCCATCACGCTGGTGAAGGGCGCTAGGAGCTCCGTCGCATGGCCGGCGTCGCGGAGCGCCTGCACCAGGGCCGGGTCGAACCGGTCCTCCAGCTTGAGGCTGGTGCTCTCCTCGCCCCAGGTGCGGCCCAGCAGCCACCGCGGCGCGGTGATCGCGTCCTGCAGGTCTTGGCCGTAGAGGGCGTAGCGCGTGAAGATGGCGGCCTGAGTCTGCGGCTGTCCCTCGCCGCCCATCGTGCCGTAAATCAGGGTGCGGCCGTCGTTCAGGCGGGCCATCGCCGGGTTGAGCGTGTGGAAGGGCTTGCGGCCCGGCTTCAGCGCGTTCCAGCCGCCCTCGGCCAAGCGGAAGCTCGCGCCACGGTTCTGCCAGACGATCCCGGTCCGGGGCAGCACCACGCCCGAGCCGAACTCGAAATAAAGGCTTTGGATAGCGCTGACGCTGCGGCCCTGGCCGTCGATCGTCCCGAACCAGACGGTGTCGCCGTCCTGAGGCGGCTGCGGCCAGGGGAGGGCGCAGCGAGGATTGATCCCGGCCGCTAGCCGGTCCAGTCCCGCAACGTCGTCCAGCAGCGCCTGGGCGTCAACCTCCATCAGCGCCGGGTCGCCGACGTGGCGGTCGCGCAGGAGAAAGGCGCGCTTAGTCGCCTCCACCAAGCCATGGAGGTGGGCGAAGCCGTCGCCCTCCTCGACGCCCAGCCGGTCGTAGAGCGCCAGGATCATCAGGGAGGCGACGCCCTGAGTCGGCGGCGGCATATTGTAGAGCCGTCCCGCGCCCACCTCCACGCTGAGGGGCCGGACGACCGAGGCCTGGTGCGCCTGGAGGTCGGCCAGGGACACCGGCGACCCTGCCGCTTCGAGGTCGGCGGCAATGATGCGCGCCAGGGGACCGCGGTAGGCGCTGTCTAGCCCCTGCGCGGCCAGGGTGCGCAGGGTGGCCGCCAAAGCGGGTTGGCGGAAGGTCTGGCCGGAGAGGGGCGCCCGACGGCCCGGCAGGAACGTGGCTGCGAAGCCCGGTGCGGGCTCGAGCTCGGGACGCTTCTCCGCGATCAGCTCGGCCATGCTCCGAGGGACCGGGCAGCCCTGCTCGGCATGGGCGATGGCCGGCGCGAGCAGGCGCGCCAGCGCCAGCCC
>CAXUCS010000235.1:0-4485 GCA_964249365.1 uncultured Caulobacteraceae bacterium
CCGCCTCCGCGCGCAGCTGCTTCGGGCCGCCCGGTCAACCGCCTCGCCTGCCGGGGGGGGGGGTGAGGACTTCGTTGGCGAACTCCAGGTCGAGCCTCTTCAGGCGCTTGATCCCCCTCCGCAGGCGTGCGGCCTCCTCGATCCCCGGAACAAGTCCGGGGGCCACGTTGGCGGCGGCGTTGCGCATGGAAGTGTCAGCCGCTGAGGTGGCTGGCCGCATCCATCCTGTCGTGCAGCACGCGTAGGAGGACGACCGCCTCGGCATCGTAGCGGAAGGCGAGGACGTGCCGCGGACGACTCACCCGCTCGTCCCGAGCAAGCCCATAGTTGGCGACACGAAGCGGATAGAAGTTCACAGCCTCCGGCAGTCCAGGCTCGCGGCTCACGCCGTTTCGCGACGGATCGCCGGCCAAGTTGTTCAGAGCGTGGTCGATCAGGCGACGATAGAGGGCCGCTGCGCGGGAGCCGAACAGACCTTCGCTCTGGGCCAAGATATCGTCGATATCGAGCTTGGCATTCTGTGTGACGACAAGCCGGTGCAATCAGCCCTCGTCGCGGCGGCCGAGCCCATCAAGCCAAGCGGTGATGTCGGTCACCTCCTCGACGTCGCCGCGCTCCAGATCGTCGAGCCCCACCTGGATGGCGGCCCGGAGGCGCTGCCGCCGAGCAGCGTTCCGGTCGGTCCGGAGCTGGAGCAACCGCAGCCCCGCGCTCACCACCTCGCTGGCGTCGGGATAAGCGCCGGAGGCGACCTGCTGGTCGACGAAGCCGTCGAGCGCGTCGGGCAGGCTGAGGCTGCGGGTCGTCATGAGCGGAGGCTAGCGCGACGGGTCGGGAACGCCAAGCCGCGCCCTACCGCCGCCGCCCCTTCCGGAACACCTCCGCCTTCTCCGCCGCCGCTTCCGCGCGGAGCTGCTTGGGGGCGCTGCGGTCGACCGCCTCGCCTGCGGGGGTGAGGACCTCGTTGGCGAACTCCAGGTCGAGCATCTTGAGGCGCTTGACCTCGTCTCGCAGGCGCGCGGCCTCCTCGAACTCCAGGTTGGCGGCGGCGTTGCGCATGCGGGTCTCCAGGTCCTTGAGCGTGGCCTGGAAGTTGGAGCCGAGGAACTGCGGGCCGGCGCCCTCGCCCGCCTTGGCGGGGACGGTGACGCGGTCGCCGGTCTCATAGGGGCTCTGGAGGATGTCGGCGATGTCGCGCTTCACGCTCTCGGGCGTGATCCCGTGCTCGGCGTTGTAGAGGGCCTGCTTCTCGCGGCGACGGGCGGTCTCGGCCATGGCGCGCTCCATGGAGCCGGTCATGTGGTCGGCGTAGAGGATCACCCGGCCGTCGACGTTCCTCGCCGCCCGGCCGATGGTCTGGATCAGGCTGGTCTCCGAGCGCAGGAACCCCTCCTTGTCGGCGTCCAGGATGGCGACGAAGCCGCACTCGGGGATGTCCAGCCCTTCGCGGAGCAGGTTGATGCCGATCAGCACGTCGAACTGGCCGAGCCTGAGGTCGCGGATGATCTCGATCCGCTCCACCGTGTCCACGTCGGAGTGCATGTAGCGGACCCGCACCCCCTGCTCGTGCATGTATTCGCTGAGGTCCTCGGCCATGCGCTTGGTGAGCGTGGTGACCAGCGAGCGGTAGCCGCGGGCCGCTGTCTCCTTCACCTCGGCGATCACGTCGTCGACCTGGGAGAAGCCGCCCTTTGTCACGGGGCGCACCTCCACCGGCGGGTCGATCAGGCCGGTGGGGCGGATCACCTGCTCGGCGAAGACGCCGCCGGTCTTCTCCATCTCCCAGGGGCCGGGCGTGGCGGAGACGTGCACCGTCTGGGGCCGCATGGCCTCCCATTCCTCGAACTTGAGCGGGCGGTTGTCCATGCAGGAGGGGAGCCGGAAGCCGTACTCCGCCAAGGTGGACTTCCGCCGATAGTCGCCCCGGTACATCCCGCCGATCTGGGGCACGGTGACGTGGCTCTCGTCGGCGAAGAGGAGCGCGCCCTCCGGCAGGTATTCGAAGAAGGTCGGCGGCGGGTCGCCGGGGTTGCGGCCGGTCAGCCAGCGCGAATAGTTCTCGATGCCGGCGCAGGAGCCGGTGGCCTCCATCATCTCAAGGTCGAAGCGGGTGCGCTGCTCCAGCCGCTGGGCCTCCAGGAGCTTGCCGGTCTCGGTGAACCAGCGCACCCGCGTCTCCATCTCGGCGCGGATGCCGTCCATGGCCTGCTTCAGGGTCCGCCTGGGGGTGACGTAGTGGCTGTTGGCGTAGATCTTCACCGCGCCGAGGTCGGAGGTCTTCTTGCCGGTGAGGGGGTCGAACTCGGCGATGGACTCCACCTCCTCGCCGAACAGGCCGATGCGCCAGGCGCGGTCCTCGTAGTGGGCGGGCCAGAGCTCGAAGCTGTCGCCGCGGCGGCGGAAGGTGCCGCGCCCGAAGGCCTGGTCGTTCCTCTTGTACTGCAGCGCCACGAGGTCGGCCATGAACCGCTTCTCGTCCATGACCTCGCCGACCCTGACCTCGAAGGTCATGGCGGTGTAGGTCTCCACCGAGCCGATGCCGTAGATGCAGGACACGCTGGCGACCACGATCACGTCGTCCCGCTCCAGGATCGCCCGGGTGGCCGAATGGCGCATCCGGTCGATCTGCTCGTTCATCGAGCTGTCCTTCTCGATGTAGAGGTCGGTGCGGGGCACGTAGGCCTCCGGCTGGTAGTAATCGTAGTAGCTGACGAAGTATTCCACCGCGTTGTCGGGGAAGAAGGACTTGAACTCGCCATAGAGCTGGGCCGCCAGCGTCTTGTTCGGCGCGAGGATCAGGGCCGGGCGCTGGGTGGCCTCGATGATCTTGGCCATGGTGAAGGTCTTGCCCGAGCCGGTGACGCCGAGCAGCACCTGGTCGCCCTCGCGCGCCTCGACCCCGGCCACCAGCTCGCGGATGGCGTGCGGCTGGTCGCCGGCCGGCTGGTAGGGCGAGTGCAGCCGGAAGCGGCGGCCGCCCTCGCTCTTGGTGGGGCGCGCTGGCTTGTGGGGGCTCCAGGCCACCCCGGCCGTCGCGGGCGCCTCGGTGGCGGGGTGGTCGAACACGAACTGGGCCGACGCCTCCTCCACGCCCGCGCCCGGCGGGGGCGGCGTGACCTCCGTCAGGCGGGCGGCGGCCTTGGCGATGCTGGAGGGGCGCGGCATGGCTTAGAAGTAGTCCGAGAGGTGTCTCGGGGCTAGGTGGCGATAGACACTCGGCGGTCAGCGCCTTACTTTCCTTGTATGCCCGTCGCCTATAGCCGTCTCACCGCCAAGTCGCAGACGACGGTTCCTACGCCGGTCCGCAAGGCGCTGTCGCTTCATCCGGGGGACCGGCTGGTCTACGATGTCCGCGACGGTGAAGTCGTTCTTCGGAAGGATCAGGCTCTAGATTTGACGTATCTACGGGCGTTGCAGACGACGCTGGAGGAGTGGAACACGCCCGAGGACGCTGCAGCCTTCGATGATCTATGACGCAGGGACGGTGGTCGTCGTCCCCTACCCTTTCGTGGATCACCCTGTGACCAGGGTCCGCCCCGCTCTGGTTCTGTCTCACCGTGAGTTCAACGACTCGGGTCAAACCATACTGGCGATGATCACCACCGCCGCCCGGAGTACATGGCCCGGCGATTGGGCGATAGCGGAGTGGGACATGGCTGGCCTGAAGACGCCAAGCGTCGTACGGCTCAAGCTTTTCACACTCCAGAACTTCGTCCTCCAGCGCTCCGTCGGCGCCCTGAGCGCCTTGGACCTGGAGGCGGTGCGGTCCGTGTTGCGACGGACCTTCACCTAGTTGCGTGTAGCGGACCCCCTCCCCTTCCTCCGCGCGCACCCCGCCGAGGCGCGCCATGGGCTGCGGGTGATGGCGGCCACCGCCGCCACCTTCGCGCTCTACACCCGTTTCGACCTCCCCCAGGGTTACTGGGCGGTGTTCACCACCCTGATCGTCATGCAGGCCTCCATCGGCGCCACGGTGGGGGCGTCGGTGGACCGGATGTACGGCACGCTGCTGGGCGCGCTGCTCGGCGGGGGCGCCGCGGCGCTGCTGCCCTTCGCCCAGCCCGAGTTCGAACTCCCGGCCAAGGGCGCGGCGGTGGTGGTGACCGGCGGGATCGGGGCCTACCTCGCCATGCTGCGGCCGAACCTGAAGGTCGCGCCCGTCACCGCGGCCATCATGATCCTGAGCTCGGCCGGCACGGCCGGGCCGCTGCACGCCGCCGCCTACCGGGTGCTGGAGATCGCGGTAGGGAGCGTCACCGGCGTGGCGGCGACGCTGCTGATCTTTCCCGCGCGCTCGCGTGCGGCGGTGGCGGAGCGGACCGGGGCGGTGATGGCGCAGCTCGCCGACCTGCTCCGGCGCTACGCCGGCTGGCTCGACGCCCGCCAGGCGGAGCCGCTCGAGAGCCTCTATCCCGTCCACGACCGGCTGCGGGCCGCGATCGGCGCGGTGGAGCTGGCGGTCGACGACGTGGAACGGGAGCGGGC
>CAXUCS010000236.1:0-4484 GCA_964249365.1 uncultured Caulobacteraceae bacterium
CCATCGCCAACTCCTCCACCTCCAGCCTCCTCAGCCTCTTCCGAGGCTGACGGGAGTAAAAGCAGACCGCCGCGGGCCTTGACGGGCCGGCGGCGGTCGTGCGTCCGCCGCCACCGGCTATCAGGCGGACAGATGAACCGCAGGCCGGACTGGCGCGCTAAGCGGGTCATGACCCGGCGCGCCCTCACCACCCAGCCGTTCCATGTCCATTGGGAGCCGGAAGCGCTCTCGCGGTTGAGGGGCCAGGTGCAGGCCGCCCGACTTCCACGCGCCCCGGCGGAGGCGGGCTGGCGCTACGGCTGCGACCCGGCGTTCCTGGAGCGGCTGCGCGCCTACTGGCTGGACGGCTTCGACCCCCACGCCGCCACGGCCGAACTGAACCGCCATCCCCAGGTCCTCGTCGAGGTGGACGGGATCGCGCTCCATGCGGTGCATGTGGTGGGCGAGGCGCAGGGGCGTCGCCCGCTCCTCCTGACCCACGGCTGGCCGGGCTCGGTCTACGAGTTCTGGCAGGTGATCGAGCCGCTGGCCTTCCCCTCCACCCATGGCGGCCGCCCGGAGGACGCCTTCGACCTCGTCATCCCCTCGCTGCCGGGCTTCGGCTTCTCCGGCAAGCCGGACGCTCCCATCGGCCCGCGCGCCACCGCCGCCCTGTTCGACCGGCTCATGCGCGAGGGGTTCGGCTACCGGAGCTACCTGGCGCAGGGCGGCGACTGGGGCGCAGGCGTGGCCGCCTGGCTGGCGCTGGAGCACCGCCGCTCCGTGCAGGCCATCCACCTCAACTACCTCCTGGTGCAGCCCTCCCGCGCGCCCCGGACCCGGGAGGAGAAGGCGTGGAAGCTCGCCTTCTCCGCCAAGGAGCAGGCGCTCGGAGGCTACGCGCACCTCCAGGCGACGCGGCCGCAGTCGCTCAGCTATGCGATGGAAGCCAGCCCCCTGGCGCAGGCGGCCTGGCTCGTGGAGCGCTTCCACGACTGGGCGGACCTGCGCGAGCGGCCCTTCGAGGACGTGTTCAGCCTGGATCAGCTCCTCACCAACGCCATGATCTACGTCATGAACGACGCCTTCCCGACCGCCGCCTGGTACTACGCCGGGGCGCAGGCGGAGGGCGCGCGCGCCATGGCGCCCGGCAAGCGGGTCCGCGTCCCCACCGCCTTCTCCGCCTACCCCGACCCACGCACCGTCAACCCGCCCATGAGCTGGGTGGAGCGCGGCTACGATCTCGTGCGCTGGACCGACCAGCCCCGCGGCGGCCACTTCCCGGCGATGGAGGTCCCCGACCTCTTCGTCGAGGATTTGAGGGCATGGGGCAGGGGGCTCTGAGCGGAGGCCGTCACCCTTCGATCAGGCGGCGGTACTGCGCCTCGGCGTGGCCGTAGGTCTCCTCCGCGAGGCTCTGCAGCCGGGCGCGGTCGCGCACGATGACCTTGCCCCGCACGCCGGTGATAGCCCGCTCGCCTTCCAGGAGGTGCAGGGCGTCGGTGACGCTGGCGCGCCGCACGCCCAGCATGGCGCTGAGCTCGGCATGGGTGATGGCGATCTCGTCCCCGCGGATACGATCGTGGTAGAGGAGGAGCCATCGCGCCGCCCGCCGCTCGACCGAATGGATCAGGTTGGAGACGATGGTGCGCCCCATCTGCGCGGTGAAGGCGGCGGCGAAGCGCAGGAGGAGCTCGCGAAGCGAGGCGCTGGCTTCGGCGGCCGACATCAGCTTGGAGGCGTCCAGCTGCAGTGCGGTGGCCTCTTCCGCGCGCACAACGACCTCGTAGGGCCAGCGGTCGTCCCCCATCAGGGCCGGCCAGCCCACGAAGCCCTCGCGGCCGACCACGCCCACCGCGAGCTTCCGCCCATCGCTGAGCACATCGAGGAAGCCCGCCACCGCGCCCTCCGGGAAACACACCCGCCCGATCGGCTCGCCGGCCCGCGCCAGCCGGTGGCCGGGGCGCAGAGGGACCCGCTCCAGGTGGGGGGCGAGCAGCGCGAAGTCCTGCGGACGAAGCCGCCGCAGAAGCTGGTTGCCGGCGTCCAGCTGCGGCAGGGCCGCCGCTCCGCTCCAGGCGGAGACGATCGCGGCGGGGAGGTCTTCTGTCATCGGGTCGCCGCGCTGGGATGAGGCAGGAGTCGTGGCGGCGATGGAAACGGGACGCAGCCTATGCGGCCGGTCCCGACTCTACGCACGATAACGTACAGAACCTTGGCCGCCGCGGTGGAGTTTCAAACCGGTAGGGGGACGGGCGAGCTGCGGCTCCCGGACACGGGGCCGCTCCCATGCCCGCCGCTCCATATCGCAGAGCAGAGGGATCGCCCATGTCCGCCTCACCCGTACGCTACTCCCCCGATGTCGAGGACGTGCAGTCCGACGAGGCCGAGTCGATCGGCAAGCTGAACGAGTCCTTCGAAACCATCCTGAAGACGACCTCGGATCATTCGGGCCATGCGGTGCGCGCGGTCCACGCCAAAGGGCATGGCGTCCTCGAAGGCGTGCTTACGGTGGATGACGACCTGCCGCCGGAACTGGCGCAAGGCCTCTTCGCCGTGGCGGGCCAGCACAAGGTCTACCTGCGCCTGTCCACCAATGCGGGCGACATCCTGCCGGACGACATCGCGCTCCCGCGCGGTCTGGCCATCAAGGTGCTGGACGTACCGGGCGAGCGGCTGGACGGGGCGGAAGGCCATACGCAGGATTTCGTCATGGTCAACGGCGAGGTCTTCCAGAACAAGACCGCCAAGGAGTTCGCCGCCAACCTGAAGATGCTGGCGGGCACCGCCGACAAGATGGAAGGCGCCAAGAAGGCCGTTTCCGCCATCGCCACCGGCGTCAACACGGCGCTGAGCGCGGTGGGGCTGAAGAGCACCAAGCTGGCTTCGCTCGGCGGCGCACCCAACGTCGATCCGCTGGGTGAGACCTACTTCAGCGTGACGCCGTTCCGCTACGGCGACTACATCGCCAAGTTCAGCGTGGCGCCGATCTCGCCCGAGCTCCTGCTGCGTGAAGGCAAGAAGATCGACGCCCACGACCATCCCGACGCCATCCGCGACCAGGTCCGACACGACATGGAGCGGATCGAAGGCGTGTGGCAGTTCCGCGTCCAGCTCTGCCGCGACCTCAAGAAACAGCCGGTGGAGGACCCCACCAAGCAGTGGAAGCATGACGAGGCGCCCTGGCAGCGCGTCGGCATCATCCACGTCCTGCCCCAGGACAGCTGGGCGGCGGACAAGGTGCAGGCGGTCGACGAGGCCATGCGCTTCGGCATCTGGACGGGGCTGAAGGCGCACCAGCCGCTCGGCAACATCAACCGCGCCCGGCGCGACACCTACAAGCGTTCCGCCGACTATAGGGCAGGCTTCAACAAGTGTCCGATCCACGAACCGGTCGGCTAGGGCGGCTCGCGCCGGCGGGTGGTCTGGAGCGGGTAGCGGGAATCGAACCCGCATCCTCAGCTTGGAAGGCTGCTGCACTACCTTTGTGCTATACCCGCGGTGCGACCTGGCCGCTGGTTTGCAAGATGGCTCCGCGGGTAGGATTCGAACCTACGACCAATCGGTTAACAGCCGATTGCTCTACCGCTGAGCTACCGCGGATCAGCGTGGAAGGCGGGTCATAGCGTCCGCGGCGAGTCCGCGCAAGCGACCGGAGACGCACGGATCTCGCCGCCGGAGGTCAGGCCACCAGGGCGGCGCCGTGACACCGCAGGCCATCGGCGCGTACGTCCGCCTCGCCGAGCCGGACGCCGCTGACCGCCTCCACCTGCGCGATCACCGCATCCAGCGACGGCGCCGCCCCGGCGAGCAGCACCTGGAGCGCTGGGCCTGCCGTGGCGGGGGTCAGGACCAGGCCGCCCCCGGGTGTCTGGGCGGTGACGGTGGTGGAGGACAGGAGCGAGGCCACGGTCGCGCGGGCGATGTCGTTGGTGAACACCGACTTGACCGTCGCCGCCGCCACGTCGGCCTGGGTGAAATGGACGGGCTGCCAGCTCGCCTGGCCGCCGCCAAGGTCCTCGCGCCCATAGGCGGTGGCCTTGAGGAGGACGGCGTTGACCAGGGTGGCGGTCTGCAGCGGCGTGGCGACGTCGAAGTTCGGCAGGTTGCTGGTGTCGGCCTGGGCGATCGCGAGCGTGCCGAGGCTCGGGGACACGGACAGGTCCAGCGCCTGGTCGGCGGACGCGGCCGGGCAGCTGATGTCCTGCAGCATGGCCTGGGCGGACGCGGCCTCGACATAGACCGGGAACTGCACCAGGGCGCCGCCGGTCGCGGACGCCAACGGGCCCGGCGAGAGTCCCGCCTGGAGATAGAGCCGCATCTGGGCGGTGCGCACCACCACCTTGGCCCCGTCGGTCACGGTCAGCCAGGGAGAGTGGTTCGGCCGCTGGCCGATCGCCAGCGTCGCCGCGAGCTGCGCCACCCCGGGCGCCACGCCGTTCAGCGACAGGCTGAGCTGGCGCCCGCCGCTGGCCGTGGCCAAGGTCGCCTCCGCGAGGTCGAGC
>CAXUCS010000237.1:0-4483 GCA_964249365.1 uncultured Caulobacteraceae bacterium
CACCAGGAGATAGCCGCAGACCTCCCGGCCCGTGGGGTCCGACAGGGTCTCATAGACCCGCAGCTTGTGCAGCCTGGCGCCGCACTCCAGGTGGAAGTTGTGCAGGAGGTCGGTCACCACATTGCCGGTCGTGGTGATGAAGTCCTTGTTCCACGACAGCCCGTTGGAGTCGGCCGGGGTCGCGCCGCCGCCGTTGGACAGGAAGCTCGCTGCATCGCGGATTTCCGCCATGCTCTCGAACGGGGTCATGGAAACGTCGCCGCCGTCCTTCTCGTCGTCACCCTTGTCCGGCCCGTTGGCGAGCATGTTCACGCCGGCCGAGACCAGCTCGACATGGCCGAGTTCCTCGGCGGTGATGGAGGCGACCAGGCTGTAGAACGGCCGGAGCTTGGACTTCGACTTGAAGTTGAAGCTCTGGAACATGTAGTTTCCGAGCGTCGACATCTCGCCGTACTTGCCGCCAAGAAGTTCCCTCAACGCAGCCGCGGCGTTTGGATCCTGACGTTTGGGGTCAGGCAGGTTGGCCTGGAGTTTGTCGACGCGCATAAACATGGAGGGTCTCCTGCCGCTTCCATGTCTTCAACAGGGCGCGCACCGTGATTGTTTCGGGCGCGGGAGATTTCATCAGGCCTGTACCGCGCGACCTGCGCCGCCGCACCTGGATGGCGGGCTCAGGCCGCGACCTTTCTCGGCACCAGCCGCTCGCTCTTCAGGGCCGACTCTGCGCCCGAGTAGCCGCTCTCGGTGTATTCGGCGTCCTCGTTGACCTGCCAGGTGTCGTAGCGGCGCGAACCGCTGAGGATGTTCTCCGCCGTCAGCATGGCGGTCATCATGGCGTGGTCCTGGTTGTTGTACTTGTGCATGCCGTTGCGGCCCACGAGGTGGAGCGTCGGGTACTTGCCTTCCAGCTCGGCGCGGACCGCGTCCGCGTTGGCCTGGTAGCTGTCGTCGTAGACGGGGTAGGCCTTGGGCTGGCGCACCACCGCGGCGTCCACCACGTCCTCCGGGGCGATCAGGCCGATCTTCCCGATCTCCGACTTCGCCAGGGCGACCAGGTCGGCGTCCGGCGACGTCCACAGCCCGTCGCCCTCGAAGCAGAAGTACTCAAGCCCGAGACACGCGTAGCCGGCCGGCGCCATCTCGGGCGACCAGGACAGGAAGTTCTGGATCCTGCCGACCTTCACGCTCGGGTCGTGGATGTAGATCCAGTTGTCCGGGAACGACCGCGTCGACTCCAGCTTGGTGATCAGCGCCACGGTGATGAAGTCGCGGTAGCGCAGCGCCTCTGCATTCTCCACGCAGTCCGGGCGGGGCGCGATGGCGCCGACCAGTTCGGTGATGGGCGCCGAGGAGATCACGTGATGGGCGGTGATCTCGCTCGCCTCGCCTTCCTCGCCGTTCCGGGCCGACACGGTCCAGTAGCCGCCGGGCGCGTTCCAGCGCAGCCGCTCCAGCGCGGTGTCCATGAAGAGCTGGCCGCCCATGGCTTCGATCTTCCTCGCCGCCGTCTCCCACATCATGCCGGGGCCCCGGCGGGGATAGCGGAAGCTCTCGATCAGGGTCTTGACCCCGCCCGGCTGTCCGAGCGCGGCGCCGCTCCCGCCCTTGTTCAGGCCGAGCGAGCGCTTCACCCCGTCGATCACCGCGGCGGAGAGCGACAGCCCCTTGATGCGCTGGGCCGCCCAGTCCGAGCTGATCTCGTCGCAGCTCATGCCCCACACCTTCTCGGTGTATGTCTTGAAGAAGATGGAGAAGAGCTTCTCTCCGAATTGGTTCCTGACCCACTGGTGGAAGGTCTTGGGGGCCTTGATCGGCCGGAGCTTCGCCAGGCCGTAGGAGGCCATGCAGATCGCGCTGGTGAGGAGGCCGAGGTTCTTGAGCGCCTCGAACGCTTTGAGCGGATAGGCGTAGTATTTGCCGCGGTAGTAGATGCGCGACAGGCGCGGCCGGTCGATGAAGTCGTCCGGCAGGATCTCGTTCCAGAGATCGACCACCTCGCGCGCCTTGGAGAAGAAGCGGTGGCCGCCGATGTCGAAGTGGAACTCACCGGCCTTGGAGCGGTGGCGCACGGTGCGGCTGATGCCGCCGACATAGACCGGGTCGCGCTCGATGATCGCCACCGACTTGCCGGACTTGGCCAGGAGGTATCCGGCGGTGAGCCCCGCGGGCCCCGCGCCGATGATCAGGACGTCGACATCGGCGCTCATATGACGGGGATTTCCGGGATGACGGCGGCCTCGACATTGGGCGCGGCGAAGGTGAAGAAGCGCTGGCCGGTGTAGGAGAACAGCGTCGCCACCACCGCGCCCGGCAGGACCGCCAGCGACGGCGGGAACCAGGCGGCGAAGGCGCCCACCAGGGTGAAGACGCTGAAGCTGACGCCCTGCGCCACCAGCGTGACCCCGATGTAGCGCCGGATCTCCGAGGCGGACGCGCGCCCGGCGGAGGCGAAGGTGAAGCGCCGGTTTAGCCGCCAGGTGACGAAGGTCGCCACCGCCAGCGCCGTCCACCAGGCCAGCGACTGCGACGGGTTGAAGGAGAAGGCCGGCTCGCGCCCCAGCCGGACCGCGACCGCTCCGGCGCCGAAACCGGCGGCGATCACGCGCGACAGCACGCCGACCAGCGCCATGTGCACCGCCAGGCCCGTCACCCCCACCGACAGGAAGGCCGCCAGCCCCTTGGGCGCGCGCTCCAGGAGCCGGCGCGCCGGGGTAGGAAGCGGGAAGGGATTAGGCATACAAGGACCCTCGCCGGCCTCCGGACGCGCCAGCCGCTTTCGCGCAGAACTTAAGAACACCTGGTAAACACGCAACCGTGACCCACGCCAAGCTGAAAGCGAGCGGTGAGACGCCGTGCGCCGCCAGGCGCCGCTGGTCGCCCGAGCGGCTCCTGGTCCCCTCACCCGATCTCGGCGGCCGCTGGCGCCTTCTCCTCCTGGCCGTGGCGGTGACGCTGGTGATCGGCGTCTGGCTGGGCGTCCAGGGCTTCGACGCGCTGGACAACGGCTACGGCGACACCGACGACGCCACGCGGCTGGTGGCGGTGCGCGCGCTCCTGGACGGGCGGGGCTGGTACGACCAGCTCGTCACGCGCTTCCAGCCGCCGGTGGGCGTGTGGATGCACTGGTCGCGGCTGCTTGACGGCGGCATCGCCGCGCTCGACCGACTGTTCCGTATCGCCCTGTCGACGGACGACGCGGAGTTTGCCACCCGCTTCACCTGGCCGCTCCTTTGGATCCTTCCGGCCGTCGCCGCGACGCTCCTCAGCGCCCGTCGGCTCGGCCTGGGCGTGCTCGACAACGCCGCCGTGCTGGTCGCCGCCGTCGTGCTGGCGAGCGACATCGGCCTTTACGTGCAGTTCCGCCCCGGCCGGATCGACCACCACGACGTGCAGATGACCTGCGTCTTCCTGGCCATGGCCGGGGCGACCCTGCGCGGGCGGCGCCTGGCCGGGGCGGCCCTGGCCGGGCTCGCCACAGGCCTCGGGACGGCGGTGGGGCTGGAGGGCCTGCTGTTCAGCGCCGCGGTGGGGGCCATGCTGGCGCTCCGCTTCGCCTTCCAGCGTGAGGCGGCGCGGCCGGCGGCGGCCTACGGCCTGGCGCTCGCGCTCTGCACCGCCGTCCTCTTCGCGATTCAGACGCCCCCGGGCCGCTGGGGTGTGGAAGCCTGCGATGCGCTCGCGCCCAACCTGGTGGCGGCGATGGCGCTCGCCGGCCTTGGCCTCGCCGCGCTCGGACGCTGGGCGGGCGGGCTCCGCTGGTCGATGCGGCTGGCGCTCCTCCTGGGCCTCGGAGTGGCGGCGGGGGGCGTCTACCTCGCTCTCGATCCCCGCTGCATCCACGGCTTCTTCGCCGATGTCGATCCGCGCATCCGCCCGATCTGGCTCGACTATGTGCAGGAGGTGCGGCCGATCCGGCTCGTCCTGAAGAAGAACCTCGCCGACGGCGTCGGCCGCATCGCCATCTGGGCGCTGGGGATCGCCTGCTGGCTCCTGATCGGGCTCCGACGCGAGCGGCGGCGCGACTTCGCTTGGTGGCTGAACGGCCTCCTCCTCGCGCTCGGGACCGCGGCGGGGGCGAGCGCGCTGCGCATGACCGGCTATGCGGAATGGTTCGCCGTGCCCCCGATCGCGGTCGCGGCGGCGGAGGTCACCGCCTGGGCCGGCTACCGCAACTGGCTGGCGGTCGTCCTCGCCGCGGGCGTCGCCACCCCCGTGACGGCTCAGGGCCTGGCCTTCGCCCTGGCGGAGCGGGCCCAGCCGCTCTTCGCCCATAGGAAGCCGGGCGGGGCCCGCGCCCACAAGCCCGCGGCCAAGCGCACGCCGCCGCCCGACACCTGTTTCGACGACGACAGCTTCGATGCGCTGTCGGACGCCGGGCCGCCGGGGATCGTGCTCGGCGAGGTGGACCTCGGCCCCTATGTGCTGGCCAACACCGACCACAGCGCGCTGGCGGCGCCCTACCACCGCATGGCCTGGGGCATCC
>CAXUCS010000238.1:0-4455 GCA_964249365.1 uncultured Caulobacteraceae bacterium
CAGTCCAAGTAGCGGGCGGGGCGGCGGCTCAGACCGACCGGCCGCACAAGCGCCCCCCGCCACCGGCCTCCAAGCCGCTGGACGCGGACAACACGACCGGCGACGCCGAGGTCGCCAAGCCCTCGCGTGCGCCGCCTGCAAGGCTACGGCCGGTCCTGCCCGCGCCCGTGCTGAGCTCGGCGGTCCGGTCGCGTTGGAGCCGGCAGGCGGCCGTCGCCCGCTCCAGCTCCGGCCAGTGCCGCGCCGTCTGCTCGGAACAGCGGCTGTCGTGCGCAAGCGGCTCTGGAGACACCAGCGGCTGCGATCCGGGCTGGACCCGGTGCCTGTCCAGCTGCACAGGCCTGGAGTACGGCCGCGGCCCCTGACGCCGTGGGTCGCGCGGACGTTTTGCACGCGCGCCTTGCGGCTCTATCTTAGCGGTCGATGAACGCGCCCCTCCTCAGCCTGGAGCTCGCCCGGCCCCCCGTCGCGGCCCTGCGCAACCTTTCCGGCCTGACCCGTGCGGAGCTGGCGGACGCGCTGGTGGAGAGCGGCGCGGTGCCTGCGCCCAAGGCGAAGATGCGCGCCGGCCAGCTCTGGCGCTGGATCCACCACTACGGCGTCACCGACTTCGCGCTGATGAGCGATGTGTCCAAGGAGATGCGCGCGGCTTTGTCCGAACGCTTCACCCTGGCCCGGCCGGAGGTGGTAGAGCGGCAGGTCAGCCGGGACGGCACGCGAAAGTGGCTGATCCGCACAGCGCCCGGGATCGAAGTCGAGACCGTCTACATCCCCGATGTCGGCCGGGCCGGCGCGCTCTGCGTGTCCAGCCAGGTGGGCTGTACCCTCAACTGCACCTTCTGCCACACCGGCACCCAGGCGCTGGTCCGAAACCTCACCACAGCCGAGATCATCGCCCAGGTGCAGGTCGCCCGCGACGACCTTGGCGAATGGCCCTCGCCCAAGGAGGACCGGCGGCTTTCGAACATCGTCTTCATGGGCATGGGCGAACCCCTCTACAACCTCGACAACGTGGCGGCGGCCGTCGAGGTGATCAGCGACGGCGAGGGCGTCGCCATCTCGCGCCGGCGCATCACCGTCTCGACCTCCGGCGTCGTCCCCGATCTCATCGCGCTCGGCGAGCGGACCCAGGCCATGCTGGCCATCTCGCTCCACGCCACGAACGATGCGCTCAGGAACGAGCTGGTGCCGCTGAACCGCAGGTATCCGCTGGAGGCGCTGATGGCGGGTGTCCGCGCCTACCCGGGCCTGTCGAACGCGCGACGCGTCACCTTCGAGTATGTGATGCTGAAGGGGGTGAACGACAGCCCGGCGGAGGCGCGCGCGCTCGTGAAACTGATCGGTGGGATACCGGCCAAGATCAACCTGATCCCCTTCAATCCCTGGCCGGGTTCGCCCTACCAGTGCTCGGACGGACCGACGATCGAGACCTTCGCCGCCATCCTGAACCGCGCCGGCTACGCGTCGCCGATCCGCACGCCCCGCGGCCGCGACATCCTGGCCGCCTGTGGCCAGCTCAGAAGCGAGAGCGAGAAGCTGCGGGCGTCGGAGCGGCGGCGCCTTGAGCTTCCCACGCCCGTCCACGCGGTCTAAAGCCCGGACGCAGAGCCTCAAAGGACCGAGCGATGGGCGCCATCCTGCCGATCTTCATCTTCGTCGTCGCGGTGATCGCGGTGAACTGGTTCGAGTTCGGCCGCCCGGACTGAAGACTTGCCCGCGGCGCTGGTCACCGGGGGAGCCTCAAGGGTCGGGCGCGCCATCTGCCTGGCGCTGGCCGACGCCGGTTACGATGTCGCCGTGCATCACCGCAGTTCGTTGGCTGAAGCGGACCAAACGGCCGCCGAGGTCGATCGGCGGGGGCGTCGGGTCGCCGTGATCGCCTCCGAACTGGAGCACGATAGCCAGCTTGAAGGCTTGCCACGGCTGGCCTCCCAGGCGCTCGACACCGCGCTGACCCTGCTCGTCAACAATGCCTCCGTCTTCAACGACGACCGCTTCGGGACTCTCCACCCCGCCCGTTGGGACACGCATTTCGCCGTGAACGTGCGCGCACCCATCCTGCTGGCGCAGGCCTTCGCGGCCGCCCTGCCCGCGTCGGTTCGGGACGGCGAGGCGGTGGTCGTGAACATTGTCGACCAGCGGGTGCTGAAGCCGAACCCGCAGTTCTTCAGCTACGCGCTGTCCAAGGCCGCGCTTTGGAACGCGACCCGCATGATGGCCCAGGCGCTGGCGCCGCGCATCCGGGTTAACGCGGTGGGCCCCGGCCCGACGCTCGCCTCCATCCACCAGGACCTCGGCGAGTTCGCCCGCGAGGCGGCGGCCACGCCGCTGGGCGCGGGCTCGCCACCGGAAGAGGTGGCCGCCGCGGTGGTCTACCTCGCGCGGGCCCGCGCGGTGACCGGCCAGCTCCTGGCGGTGGACGGCGGCCAGCACCTCGCCTGGCGCACCCCCGACATCGTGAGCGAGTGACGCGCGAGATGATCGAGCGGCTGTCCGTCTTCGTGCAGGGTCTGGCGCTGCAGGCGGAGATCGGCCTTTATCCGCACGAGCGCGGGCGCACCCAGCCGCTGCTGGTGGACGTGGAGCTGCAGCTGACGGCGGCCGTCACCCACGACATCCACGACGCCGTGAACTACGAGACGCTGGCCGCCAAGGCGCGCGCCCTGGTCGCCTCCGGCCACATCGAACTGGTGGAAACCTTCGCCGAGCGGCTGGCGGCCGACTGCCTGGACCACCCCCGCGCGCTCGCCGTCGCCGTGCGGGTGCGAAAGCCCGAGGCGATCGCGGGCGCCGAGGCCGCCGGGGTGGAGCTGCACGCCGCGCGGGCCTGAACTTGCGCGGACCCCGCCGCCGCGCCATCTCACCTTCCGCCAAGCCGAGAGCCCGCGTCCGTGTTCATCCAGACCGAAACCACGCCCAACCCGCTCACGCTCAAGTTCCTGCCCGGTAAGGATGTCACCGGCGAGGGCACGCGCGAGTTCCGCACGGCGGAGGAGGCCGCGGCCTCGCCGCTGGCCCGGGCGCTGTTCGATGTCGACGGCGTGGCTCGCGTCTTCTTCGGGCCGGACTTCGTGACCGTCAGCCGCCATCCGGGCGACCTGGAATGGCGCCAGCTGAAGGCGCCGATCCTGTCGGCGATCATGGACCACTACACCTCGGGCCAGGCGCTCTACGTCGGAGCAGGCGAGTCGGCCGGCCACGACGAGGCGGTCTACGAAGGCGACACGGCGCAGGTGGTGACCGAGATCAAGGACCTGCTCGACACCCGCATCCGCCCGGCGGTGGCCCAGGACGGCGGCGACATCGTCTTCAACCGGTTCGATGCCCAGACCGGGATCGTCTACCTCCACATGCGCGGCGCCTGTTCCGGCTGTCCCTCCTCCGCCGCGACGCTCAAGGCGGGCGTGGAGAACCTCCTGAAGCACTATGTGCCCGAGGTCACTTCCGTGGAACAGACACTCTGACCACGCCTTGCCGCGCGATGCGGCGTCCGCCACTCTAGCCGTTGCAGTGTCGCTCCAGCCGCAGGCGCCCATGTCCACTCCGCTCGACTCCAGCAGCCTCGACCGGCTCTTCCGCCAATCCCGATCGCGCAACGCCTGGAAGGCGGAGACCCTGCCGGACGAGACCTGGCGCGAACTCTACGACCTGGTCAAATACCCGCCGACCTCGATGAACCTCGCCCCCGCGCGGTTCGTCTTCGTCAGGAGCGAGGACGGCAAGGCTAAGCTCGCCCCCCACCTGATGGAGTCGAACCGAACCAAGATGCTCGCGGCGCCCTGCACCGTCATCATCGGCCAGGACATGCAGTTCTACGAGCGGCTGCCCGAACTCTTTCCCATCCGGCCGCAGAACATCGCCATGTTCGAGAACAACCGCGCGCTCGCCGACGTCACGGCCGTCCGCAACGCCACGCTGCAGGGCGGCTACCTGATCATGGCCGCCCGCGCGATGGGCCTGGACGTCGGTCCCATGTCCGGCTTCGACAACGCCGGCGTCGACGAGGCCTTCTTCGCCGGCACGCCGGTGAAGTCCAACTTCATCTGCGCGCTCGGCCACGGCGCCGACGAGTCCTTCCCCCGCCTGCCCCGCCTGTCCTTCGAAGACGCCTGCCGTTTCGAGTGATCGTCCTGGCGCTGGACACCGCGCTGGACGCCTGTTCGGTCGCCGTGGCGCGCGGCGCCGAGGTGCTCGCGCGCTCGGTGGAGCCGATGGAGCGCGGCCATCAGGAACGGCTCGCCCCCATGACCTCTGCGGCGATGGCCGAGGCCGGCCTGCCCTTCTCCGCGCTCCACCGGATCGCGGTGACCGTCGGCCCCGGGTCTTTCACCGGCCTGCGGGTGGGGCTGGCCTTCGCCAAGTCGATGGCGCTGGCGCTGGCCGTTCCCTGCGCGGGCGTCGGCGGCCGGCAGGTTCGCAGGGGCGTCGGCCGGCGACGCCCTCGCCTATCTCGAC
>CAXUCS010000239.1:0-4454 GCA_964249365.1 uncultured Caulobacteraceae bacterium
CCCCCATCCCTGCCCTTCCCCCTCGAGGGGGGAAGGGTGACGAAGAGGACCATCAGAACAGGCTGAGCTGGCGGGGCGTTTCCGCAACGGGCGGGGCGAGTTCCGCCAGCCGCTCGTCCACCGCCGCAGGTCGCCAGTCGGCGGTGACGACGTAGGGCTGCAGCCGCTTGACCGACTTGGCGAGCCGCTGCAGGTCCTCCAGCCGGATCGCCTTCACGCGGCGGACCGCGATGAGCGTGTCCACCGACTTGGTCCCGAGACCGGGGATGCGCAGCAGCATCTCACGCTCGGCCCGGTTCACGTCCACGGGGAAGCGGTCGCGGTTCGCCAGCGCCCACATCAGCTTGGGGTCGCGCTTGAGGTCGAGCATGCCGTCGGGATGGGCCGAGGCGATCTCCTCGCGCGTGAAATCGTAATGCCGCATCAGCCAGTCGGCCTGGTAGAGCCGGTGCTCGCGCATCAGCGGCGGCCGGCTCGGCGGCAGCGCCTGGCTGGCGTCGGGGATGGGGCTAAAGGCGGAGTAGTAGACCCTTCTCAGCCCATAGCCGCCGTAGAGGTTCTCCGAACGCTGCAGGATGTCGGCGTCGGTGCAGTCGTCGGCGCCCACGATCATCTGGGTGCTCTGGCCGGCGGGGGCGTATTTAGCGCCGCGGCGGCCCGTATGGTTGGTCTGTGAAGCGTCGTCGATGCCGAGCCTGACCGCGCCCATGGCGCGCTTGATGTCCTCCGCCTTCTTCTCGGGCGCGAGGCGGCGGAGCGTCTCGTCGCTCGGCAACTCGATGTTCACCGACAGGCGGTCGGCGTACAGCCCCGCCTCCGCCGCCAGCTCCGGGCTGCAGCCCGCCACCAGCTTCAGGTGGATGTAGCCACGGTAGTCGTGCACCTCGCGCAGCGTCTTGGCCACGCGGTTCAGCTCCTCCTGGGTGAAGTCGGCCGACTTGATCACGCCGGAGGAGAGGAACAGCCCCTCGATGTAGTTCCGCTTGTAGAAGTCGAGCGTGAGGCGGACCACCTCGTCCACGGAGAAGCGCGCGCGGGTGACGTTGCTCGACACCCGGTTGACGCAGTAGGCGCAGTCGAAGACGCAGAAGTTGGTCAAGAGGATTTTGAGGAGGCTGACGCAGCGCCCGTCGGGCGTGAAGGCATGGCACACCCCCATGCCGTCGTAGGTCGAGCCGACGCCCCGACCGTCCTTGGACGAGCGCCCGGCCCCGCCGCTGGAAGCGCAGGATGCGTCGTACTTGGCCGCGTCGCTGAGGATCTCCAGCTTGCGCCTGAGGGTGAGAGTCGCCACGAGTCGAGAGGTAGCGTTCGATCTATGTTCCGTCTAGGGCGGCGCCGGGGGTCAAGCCGGGGCGAAGGCCAGTGGCGCGAGCTTGCGACCCATCTGGGTACGCAGCAGCAGAAGGCTGGTCGCGGCCTGCAGGGCGACGGAGGCCACCGACAGCCGCCAGAAATCCTGCAGCTGAATCCACGGCTGCACCGACATCCAGACGGCGGGAACGACGAAGGTGAGGAGCCGGCTGCCGCTGGAGATGAGCGAAGGGCGCGTGTCGCCGAGGGCCTGGAACATGCCCGAGCAGGCGAACACCAGACCGACCGCCACGAAGTTCCAGGAGCTGATCCGCAGGTACGTCGCCGCCACCGAGATCACTGCAGGGTCAGTGGTAAAGGGCGCCACCAGAGCCTGCGGGCGCACCTGGCATAGGAGCGTCAGGACCAGCATGATGGCGCTGCCGATGGCGGCGGCGTTGAGGAAGGTGGCGCGTACCCGGTCCGCCCGGCGGGCGCCGAAGTTCTGGCCGGCGATGGGGGCGCAGGCGAAGGCCACCGCCATGGCGGGCAGGAAGATGGACTGCATCACCCGTGAGGCGATGCCGAAGCCGGCCTGCGCCTGGGCCCCGAAGCCGCGGATGCACCAGTAGACCGCGCTCGTGACGATGAAGAGCAGGAAGAGTTCGCCCGAGGCCGGCAACCCCACCCTGCAGAGCCGCCGCCAGACCGCCATCCTGGGCCTGAGCCCGGCGCCTTTCAGGCTGAGATGCGCCTGCAGCCGATTGAACAGAGTCGCCAGAACGACCGCGCCCGCCACCGTCGACATCGAGCTCGCCAGGCCAGCGCCCGCCACGCCGAGCGGATGGCCCGTGCCCCAACCGGCGATCAGCACCGGCGCGAGGACGGCGTTCACCACCACCGTGGCCGACTGCAGCATCATGGGCGGCCCGACCACGCCCGACGCCCGCAGCGCCGAACTCATCGCGGCCGTGGGGAAGAGCGCCGCCAGGGCGGGCAGGAAGGCGTAGATGTACGCCCGGGCCTCGGCCGCCGTCGCCCCGTCCGCGGTGACGACCCGCACAGCCGGTCCGCTCACGGCGTAGCCCAGGAGCAGGAAGGCGAGCGCCAGGAAGAGCGACAGCGACAGCGCCTGGCCGAACACCAGCTCCGCATCCGCATCGTCCTTGCGGCCGACCGCCTGGGAGATCAGCGACAGGGCGCCCACCGCGACGAGCTGGGTCGCCGCCATTACCATGAAAGTCGAGGCGCCCGCCGCCGCCACGCCCGCCACCGCCTGCTTGCCGAGATGGGACACGAAGTAGAGATCGACGAGGAGGTACAACGTCTGGACCAGGAGGCCCGCGCCGATGAACCCCGCCATGCCGAGCAGATGACGCCAGATTGCGCCCTGCGTCAGGTCCCTCATCGTCTCGCGCCTCCTCCCCCCGCTCGCGATCGCGACAGTCTAGGCGGGCCGCCTACGCCTGCGAAGAGGCGCCGCCCTGCGGCGAAGACGCCTCAGATCAGCCCGGCGAGCGGGGAGGACGGGTCGGCGTAGCGCTTCATCGGCATGCGACCGGCGAGGTAGGCCTCGCGGCCGGCGATCACCGCGTGCTTCATGGCTCGCCCCATGCGGACCGGGTCCTTAGCCTCGGCGATCGCGGTGTTCATCAGCACGCCGTCGCAGCCGAGCTCCATCGCCACCGCCGCGTCGGACGCCGTGCCCACGCCCGCGTCCACCAGCACGGGCACACGCGCCTGTTCGACGATCAGGCGGATGTTGACCCGGTTCTGCACGCCGAGCCCCGAACCAATCGGGGCGCCGAGCGGCATGATCGCCGCCGCTCCGGCCTCCTCCAGCTTCCTGGCGTAGACCGGGTCGTCGGAGCAGTAGACCATCACCTGGAATCCGTCCGCGATGAGGAGCTTGAGCGCGCGGAGCGTTTCCTCCATGTCGGGGTAGAGGTGCTTTGGGTCGGAGAGCACCTCCAGCTTCACGAGGTCCCAGCCCCCCGCCTCGCGCGCAAGCCGCAGCGTGCGCACGGCGTCCTCGCCGGTGAAACAGCCCGCGGTGTTGGGCAGGTAGGTGAAGCGGTCCGGCCGCACGAAGTCCGCCAGCATCGGCTGGCTCGGGTCGGACAGGTTGACCCGCCGCACCGCCACCGTGACGATCTCCGCGCCCGCCGCCTCCGCCGCGGCGGCGTTCTGGGCGTAGTCCCTGTACTTGCCCGTCCCCACGATCAGGCGCGAGCGGAAGGTGCGCCCCGCCACCGTCCAGACGTCGTCCGCCTCGGCGGTCAGGGTGTGGACCGGTGCGTTCATGGCGTCAGCCGCCTCCGATGAAGTGGACGATCTCGATGCGGTCGCCGTCCGCGAGAGGGGTCGCGAGGTACTGCGAGCGCGGCACAATGGCGAGGTTGCGCTCCACCGCCACCTTGCGCTGATCGAGCCCCAGGCTCTCGACCAGGGCCGCGACGGTAGAGGGCCCGACCTCCCGCGCCTCGCCGTTCACCAGGAGCCTCAAGGGCGCAGGTCCTCCAGCAGGGACCGAGCTTGTGAGCGCCGGGCGCGGTCTATACAAGACCCCGCTTCCGACCCGCCCGTTTCCGGGGCGCCTGGCTTGCTGATGCCCAAACCCCTCTTCGTGCTGAACGGGCCCAACCTGAACCTGCTCGGCCAACGCGAGCCGCACATCTATGGGACCACGACGCTGGATCAAGTGAAGGCGCTCTGCGAAACGCGCGCCGGGACGCACGGCCTCGTCGCCGACTTCCGCCAGTCCAACCACGAAGGCGCGCTGGTGGACTGGCTGCAGGAGGCGCGCACGGCCGCCTGCGCGGTGGTGATCAACCCCGGCGCCTATTCGCATACCTCCATCGCACTCTTCGACACCATCAAGGCGGCCGAGCTGCCGGTGGTGGAGGTGCACATCTCCAACCCGGCCGCGCGGGAAAGCTTCCGCCACGTCGATTATGTCTCCCGCGCCGCCACCGGCGTGATCGCGGGGCTGGGGCCTCAAGGCTACGCGCTGGCGATCGACGCCTGCGCCAGTCTGGCCGCCGCCGCCGTTTAAGGACGTCCATGGCCCTGCCCGACCTGCCCCCTCCGTCCCAGGAGACCATCGCCCCGCCACCCGCCGGCGAGCCGGACGCCGCCGTTCCGCAGGAGGCGATCGACAC
>CAXUCS010000240.1:0-4449 GCA_964249365.1 uncultured Caulobacteraceae bacterium
CCCCGTGGACCCGATCCTGCACCCCGAACAGCTGTCGTCGCTCGGCGGCTTCTTCCTCCGGCGCGCCGGCGGGACGGTGGAGGTCGACCCCGTGATCCTGAAACCCGGCGAAGACCCTAACGAGCGCCTGGCGGCGGCCGCGAGGGCGCAGGGCACAGCGGTGTTATGGTTATACGACCGGCTGGTCCACGGCTCCGCCGCCCTGCGCCATCCGCCGGACCTGGCCGAGCGCCGTCCCGGGCTCGCGTGCCGCGACTTCGGATCGGCGCGCTTCGGCGTCCTCGCCTGCAGCGCAAGGGCGCCCTCCGCCCGGTCGGACGGACGGCGCCCGTCGACTCACCAGCCGGTCGGGGCGCAGCCGCACGGCGAGGGGTAGGCCATCGGCGGCGGCCCGTAGGGTTGGGCTTCGTAGGACGGAGCGGCGTAGCTCTGGTAGCCGTACGACGGCGGCGGGCTGAACTGCGGGTACATCGGCTGCGGCGGATAGGCGACCGGCGCGGGCTGGGGCGGCGCGTAGGGCCGGGGCTCGTAGACTTCCTGTTGCTGCCCGCCGCCGCAGGACTCGTAGGTGGGCACGCTCAGGCCCACACTCGCCCCGGCGTCGACGCCGAGCACCGTCACGCCCGCATGGGCGCCGAGCAGGGTGAAGCGGTCGCCGCCCCCGCCGCAGCCGCCACCGGACGCGCCATAGGCCTGGTAGGGCGCGGGCGGCAGCTGATCGTAGCCGTAGTAGGGTTGGGCCGAAGCGACGCCGGCGCTCCCTGCGAACACGGCGGCCGCCGCGGCCGCGGCGATGGCATTCAGACCGATGGACATGGCGCTCACCCCAGACCGTTCTTCGTCACGCGCGCCCAACGCGCCGCAACCTGGCAGGATGCGTCGAAACCACGCCGCGGCCGGGGAGCGCCAAGGCTTTCCCTCCCCGCGCGAAGTCGCCAGCCGCTAGCCGAAGCGCCAGACGAGATAAGCCGCCAGGGCCGCCGCGGCCACCACCAGCACGGCCGGGGCCAGCAGAAGGGGGTCGGCCATCAAGGCGGCGACCACCTCGCCCAGCCACGCCAGCGGACCTCGACCACGCCTGGACACCGCACCTCCCGGTCCGCGCCGGCGCCCGGCCGACGCAGCTTCGACCATGCGCCCATCGTCGCGCCCATGCTACAAGCCGAGGGTTGAAGCCGTGGAAGCGGCAGACGCGTCCTGCGTGCAGCGCGCCGGCTCAAGGAACTCAGGCCCGCCCGGGCGCTTTACGGCAGCGGCGCGGGGGCGGAGGCGGGATGAAGCTGGTCGTCTTCGGTCTGACCGTCTCTTCCTCCTGGGGCAACGGGCACGCGACCCTCTGGCGCGGCCTGATCCGCGCGCTGGAGCGGCGAGGTCACGAGGTCGTCTTCTTCGAGCGCGACCAGCCCTATTACGCCGAGAACCGCGACCTCACCGATCTCGGCGAGGCGGGCCTGGTGCTCTATCCGGACTGGCAGAGCGTGCGGCTCAAGGCGCTGGGCCACCTCCTGGACGCCGATGTGGCCATGGTCACCTCCTACTGTCCCGACGCCCGGGTCGCCGCCGACCTGATCGCCGAGCAGGGCCATCTCAGCGTCTTCTACGACCTCGACACGCCCGTGACGCTCGCCCGACTGAAGGCCGGTGATCAGGTCGACTACCTGCCGGAGGACGGGCTCGGCCGCTTCGACCTCGTGCTCAGCTACACGGGCGGCGAGGCCCTGACCCGGCTCCGCCAGGACCTCGGCGCCCGGCGCACCGCGCCGCTTTACGGCCATGTGGACCCCGAGCAGCACCACCCGGAGCCTGCCGATCCGCGCTACGCTTGCGACCTGTCCTATCTCGGCACCTACGCCGCAGACCGGCAGGCGGCCCTGGAACGGCTGTTCATCGCACCGGCCCGCGAGCGCCCCGGCTGCAAGTTCGTGCTCGGCGGGTCGGGCTATCCGCAGGACTTCCCCTGGACCGAGAACATCTGGTTCGTCAAACACCTGCCGCCGCCCGAACACGCCGCCTTCTTCTCCTCCGGCCGCCTGACGCTCAACGTGACCCGCGCCGACATGGCCGCGATGGGCTGGTGCCCGTCCGGGCGGCTGTTCGAGGCGGCGGCCTGCGGCGCGCCGATCCTGAGCGACCGATGGGAGGGACTGGAGCAGTTCTTCACGCCGGGCTCGGAAATCCTCCTCGCCGACAGCGGCGCCGAGGTGCTGGACGCGCTGGACCGGCCGGACGCGGACCTCCGCGCGATCGGCCACGCGGCCCGGGAGCGGGTGCTGGACGAGCACACCTCCGACCATCGTGCCGGCCAGCTCCTCGGCTACCTCGCCGACCTTTCGGAAGGCCTTCCGCCGGGCGAGCCGGCGCGGGCCGCCGCTGCGGGAGGCTGAGGGCCATCTGGGGCGTCATACCCGCCGCGGGCCAGGGCACCCGAATCCAGCCGCTGGCCTTCTCCAAGGAACTGCTGCCCGTCGGCGTGCGACGCGACGGCGGGGAGGAACGGCCGCGCGCCGTCAGCGAGTACCTGGTGGAGCGTATGGCGCTCGCCGGCTGCACCAAGCTTTGCCTGGTGATCTCGCCCGGCAAGTCGGACATCCTGCGCTACTATGGCGACCGGGTGGAAGGCATGGACATCGCCTATGTCGTCCAGCCGCGCGCGGCGGGGCTCTGCGACGCCCTCTTCCGCGCCGCGCCGCTCGTCGGGCCGGAGGAGCCGGTGGCCATAGGCCTGCCGGACACCGTTTGGTTTCCGGCGGACGCCCTGGCCCGCCTTCCCGCCGACCGCCTGGCCTTTCTGCTCTTCCCCGTCCGGCGGCCGGAGGTGTTCGACGCGGTGGTGACCGACGCGGCCGGCCGGATCGAGGAGATCCAGGTGAAGTCGCCTTCGCCGCGCACCTCCTGGGTCTGGGGCGCGCTGCGCGCTCCCGGCGCGGTCTACCACCAGCTCCATCGGCTCTGGCGCGCGCGGGACTGCGAGGACGAATACCTCGGCACCCTGGTGAACGCCTGGATCGCATCCGGAGCCGAAGCCTTCGGGGCCAGGATCGGCGAGGCCTATGTGGACGTGGGCACCCTCCACGGCTATCGCGAGGCGCTGCGGCTATTGTCCGGACCCGACGCGATCCGGAGCGACCTGATGGAGCTGGAATGAGCGCCGACGACGCCCGCCCGGCCATCGGAGCGCCCTCGACGTCAACCGGTGAGATCGCCCGGCGCATCACCGAGCTCGGCCCCTGGTTCCACAACATGGAGCTTGGCGGCGTGCGGACCGCGCCCGACCACTTCCTCGGCGACTACCCCAAGGTCAAATGGGACGGCTTCGCCCACGCCATACCATCGGACCTGGCGGGCAGGAGCGTACTCGACATCGGCTGCAACGGCGGCTTCTACGCCGTGGAGATGAAGCGGCGCGGGGCCGGTCGGGTGCTCGGCGTCGACACCGACGAGGCCTACCTCGCCCAGGCCCGTTTCGCCGCGGAGGTGTCGGGCTACCCGGACGTGGAGTTCGCCCGTCTCGACGTCTACGACGTGGCGGCGCTCAGGGAGCGGTTCGACCTCGTGATCTTCATGGGGGTGTTCTACCACCTGCGCCATCCGCTGCTCGCGCTAGACCTGATCCACGAGCATGTCGCGGGCGACCTCCTGCTCTTCCAGTCGATGCAGCGGGGGTCCGACGCCGTCGCGAAGGTGGAGCCGGACTACCTCATCACCGAGCGGGCGATGTTCGACGAGCCCGGCTGGCCCAAGCTCCACTTCATCGAGCACGACTATTCGCGCGACTGGACCAACTGGTTCGTGCCCAATGCCGCGGGCGCCCAGGCCGTGCTGCGCGCCTCGGGCTTCGACATCCTCCAGCACGCGGAGGAGGAGGTGTACCTATGCCGCCGCCGGGCCTTGCCGGAAGGGCGCGGCGCCTACGCCGTCTACCCGGCGCGCTGACGCGAGGCGTCAGACCACCGAGCCGCCGCGCAGCGCCCGGACGATGAAGCTGACGACCAGCAGGACCAGGAAGATCAGGAACAGGACCTTGGCGATCGTGGCGGCGAGGCCCGCCAGGGCGAAGAAGCCGAAGTAAAAGGCCGCGATCGCCACGATGGCGAAGACCAGCGCCCATCCCAGCATGACCCGTCTCCCGTCCCGCAGCGAAGCTTGTGTCCGATCACGCCAACGTCGATCCACCCCGGCCGTTCCGGCCGACCCTCACCGTTCGGCCGAGACCGGCAGCACCTCCGCGTCGCCGTAGCCCTCGAAGGCTCCGGGCGCACCCACCAGCACCACCGCCTCTCCGGCCTCCACCGCGGCCCGGACGGCCTCGCCGTCGACATCTGCGACGTCCTGCAGACGCGCGTCGCGCCGCGCCATCGCGATCAGGGCCGGGTCCGGCTCGCCCGCGAGCACCAGCCGGTCCGCCCGGCCGAGCGCCTGGAGCGCACGCAGGCTGACGAGGTCGGGCGA
>CAXUCS010000241.1:0-4446 GCA_964249365.1 uncultured Caulobacteraceae bacterium
CCTCCAGGGGGCGCTCCGCGCGGCGGTGGCCGGCGTCGGGGAGTGAAGGGAAGCTCGCCCGCGACGCGGCTGTTGGCTCCACGACACCAAGGGAGATCAAGGATGGCGAAAGCGCCCCCCGTCCCGCCCGACCAGCAGGGCGACCCTCTGCAGGGCGAGGGCGGAACTCGCGACGGGACGTCCGAGGTGAAGCGCGACCCGGCCGGCGGCACGTCCGGCGTGAACCTGCGCGAGCAGGGCCGGTCCGCCAACATCGACCAGAACACCCGCAACAAAGGCCACCAGCAGGACCGCTAATGCCCGAGAAACACCCCGACGCCCGCGAATGGGGCGGACCCGGCTCCAGCCACCAGGACGCCTCCAAGCCCGCTCCCGAGCCGCACGACCCCCGCGCGGTCGGCACGCCCACCAACGACGCTGAAAGCCACATCTCCGGCGGCGGCGGCGAGCGGGACCGTCACCACGGCCACGACCCGGCGAGCAAGTCGACCTCGCACAAGGCCTGAGCGCCTACGCCCCTCAAGAGAGGCGGAAGCGCGGCATCGGAAGGCCGGCCACGTCCAGCTCCACCACGAACAGCGAGCCGTCCAGCGCGTCCGGGGCCAGGTCCTTCTGGCCCTGGCGCGCGCTGGTGATGTAGAGCGTCCTGCGGTCGCGGCCGCCGAAGGCGCAGCTCGACGGCTGCTTGGCGGGAAGCTCGATGATCCGGTCGACCTTACCGGCCGGCGTGTAGCGCACCAGCCGGCTCCCGCCCCAGCGGGCGCCCCACAGGCACCCGTCCTCGTCCATCGAGGCGCCGTCCGGGTTGCCCGGCGCGATGTCGCCCTCGATGAAGACCTTGCGGCTGTGCAGCACCGCGTCGTCGGCGTCATAGCGGAAGGACCAGATCACCCGCCTGGTGGTGTCGGCGGTGTAGAAGGTCCCCCCGTCCGGGCTCCAGCAGAAGGTGTTGGTGATCCCGATCCCGTCCAGGACGCGACGCGAGAAGCCTCGGCCGTCGACGCAGAATACCGAACCCTTCGTGTCGGGCTGGTCAACATCCTCCCCGTTTGGCCCGATGTTGCTGCCCATGGTGCCGAGCCAGAGCCGTCCCTGCGGGTCGGTCCGCACCTCGTTCGACCGGTTCCGGGGATCGGTGTCCGGCTTGGCGAAGGGCTGGAGGCCGCCGCCGCCCATGTCCATGCGGTAGACGCCGTCCATCAGCATCACGCAGGCGTGACCGTCGGTGGTCGGCACGATGCCGCTGCAGAAGTCCGGCTGCGGCCAGCGCTCGATCCGACCGGTCGAGGGGTCGAGCCGGCGCACCTCCTTGCCGACGATGTCGCACCAGAGGAGCGTCTGCGTGTCCTCGTCCCAGAAGGGCGTCTCGCCGAGCTGGTCGCGCTCCGGGCGCTCCACGATGGCGTAGGGGATCATGGGCTTGGCGCCGCTCCGCTGTGCGTGCGAGGCGTGTTTGCATGATCCGCCTCTTCGTTCCAGACGACCTTGGGGCGGGCGCCCGCGTCGTGCTCCGGCAGGACCAGGCGCACTACCTCGTCAAGGTCATGCGCCAGGGCGCCGGGGCGGCCGTCCACCTCTTCAACGGACGCGACGGGGAGTGGCGCGCCCGCCTCGCCGAAGCCGGCAAGCGCGCGGCGGTCCTGGAGCTCGAGGGCCTCACCCGGCCGCTCGCCCTGCCGCCGGACCTCAACCTCCTAGTGGCGCTGGTGAAGCGCGCGCGGCTGGAGACGATCGTGGAGAAGGCGGCCGAGCTCGGCGTGCGGCGCGTGCAGCTCCTCACCACCCGCCGCACCAACGCCGGCCATGTCAGTCTCGAGCGGCTGCAGGCCATCGCGACGGAAGCCGCCGAGCAGACCGGACGCCTGGACGTCCCGCAGGTCAGCGCTCCCGAACCGCTGGAGCGGGTGCTGGAGGGCTGGGAGGGGCCGCGCCGGCTCCTGTTCTGCGACGAAGCGGGCGACGACCCCGACCAGCGCTGGGGCGGAGAGGCCGGCCGCGCGGCCCCGGCTATCCACGCGCTCTCCGTCCAGCCCGCCCGCGAGCCCTGGGCGGTGCTGATCGGGCCGGAGGGGGGGTTCGATCCGGCCGAGCGGGACCGGCTGCGCGCCCTGCCTCTGGTCACGGCGGTGACGCTCGGCCCCCGCATCCTGCGCGCCGACACCGCCGCCATCGCGGCGCTGACGCTCTGGCAGGCGGCGCTCGGGGATTGGGGACGGCCGGGCGGCTGACGCGCCGCCCTTGAGCGGTCCCTGCCGTCCGACTATGTCGCGGGCCAGCCGATCAGGGCGCTCCGGTGGCGGAGGCCGCCGGCCGAGGAGGCCGCATGGCCGACGCCGACACGGATGCGCCGCCGCTCACCCAGCGGGATCTCGTCGGCTACATGGCCGACGGCTGCAAGCCCCGCTCCGCCTGGAGGGTCGGCGCCGAACACGAGAAGTTCGGCTTCCGCCAGGGCAGCCTGCGTCCCATACCCTACGACGGCCCTGACGGTATCGAGGCGCTGCTGAAGGGGCTGATGCGCTTCGGCTGGCGCGGCGAGTACGAAGCTTCGGACGCCGGGCCGGTGCTGATCGGCCTGACGCGGGAGGGCGCCAACGTCAGCCTGGAACCCGGCGGCCAGTTCGAGCTCTCCGGCGCGCCGCTCCAGACCATGCACGACATCTGCCGGGAGACCTCCCAGCACCTCCAGGAGACGCGGGAGGTGGCGGACGGGCTCGGGATCGGTTTCCTCGGCCTGGGCTTCTCGCCGCTGTGGCGGCGCGACGAGGTGCCGGTCATGCCCAAGGGCCGCTACCGCATCATGCGGAGCTATATGCCCAAGGTGGGCTCGCTCGGGCTCGACATGATGCTGCGCACCTGCACGGTGCAGGCCAACCTCGACTTCGCCTTCGAAGCCGACATGGTGAAGAAGTTCCGGGTCTCGCTCGCCCTGCAGCCGGTCGCGACCGCACTGTTCGCCAATTCTCCCTTCACCGAGGGCAAGCCGAACGGCTGGCTGTCGGCGCGGGCGGCGGTGTGGACCGACACGGACGCCGACCGCACGGGGCTCCTGGACTTCGTGTTTCGCGACGGCTTCGGCTTCGAGACCTACGCCGACTATGCGCTGGACGTGCCGATGTATTTCATCAAGCGCGACGGCCGCTACCTGGACCTGTCCGGCCGTTCCTTCCGCCGCTTCATGCGCGGCGAGCTGGCCGAGCGTCCGGGCGAGCGGGCGACACGCAAGGACTGGGCCGACCACCTCACCACCCTCTTTCCCGAGGTGCGGCTCAAGAACTACCTGGAGATGCGCGGGGCCGACAGCGCGCCGCAGCCGGGGCTCTGCGCCCTGCCGGCGCTCTGGACGGGCGTGCTCTACGACGACGCCGCGCTGGAAGCCGCCTGGGACCTCTGCAAGGGCTGGACGACGCAGGAGCGGAGCGCGCTCCGCGTCGACGCCGCGCGACGGGGGCTGAAGGCGGAGGTGGCCGGCCGGACCCTCCAGGCGGTGGCGCAGGACATGGTCGCCATCGCGCGCCAGGGGCTGAAGGCCCGGGCGCGGCTGAACGGCGGCATGCTGGACGAGACGGTGTTCCTCAAGCCCCTGGAGGAGGTGGCCGAGAGCGGCGTCACGCCCGCGGAACGGCTGCTCGAACTCTACCACGGCCCGTGGGGCGGCGACGCCAGCCGGGTGTTCGAGCTGGCCTACTAGGCGTCGCACCCCCGGCCTTCCCGGCGCATCCGGAGACCTCTTCATGATCCGCGTCGGCATCGGCGGCTGGACCTTCGAGCCGTGGCGCGGGACTTTCTTCCCCGATCGCCTGCCCCATGCCCGCGAACTCGACTACGCCTCGCGCCAGGTCACCGCCATCGAGATCAACGGCACCTACTACCGCACCCAGTCGCCCGCCAGCTTCGCGAAGTGGGCGGGCGAGACGCCGGACGGCTTCGTCTTCGCGGTCAAGGCGCTGCGCTATTGCACCAACCGCAAGGTGCTGGCGGAGGCCGGAGAGTCGGTCGCCAAGTTCCTGGGTAGCGGCCTCCATGAGCTCGGCGACAAGCTCGGCCCGATCCTGTGGCAGTTCATGCCATCCAAGCGCTTCGAGCCGCAGGACTTCCGCGCCTTCCTCGACCTCCTGCCGCAGGAGGTGGGGCAGCGGCGCCTGCGCCACGCGCTGGAGGTGCGCCACGACAGCTTCCGCGACCCTGCCTTTATCGAGATGGCGGCGGCGAGGGGGGCGGCGGTGGTGTTCGCAGATAGCCGGAAACACCCCACCATCGCCGACCTGACCGCCGACTTCGTCTACGTCCGGCTGCAGGATGCCGAGGAGGCGGTGGAGACCGGCTACACGCCGGAAGCGCTCGACCGCTTCAAGGATGTGGCGCAGGCCTGGAGCCGGGGCGAGGCCCCGGACGGGCTCGATTACGTCACCACGCCCGGGCCGGCGGCGATGGGCGGGCGCGAGG
>CAXUCS010000242.1:0-4440 GCA_964249365.1 uncultured Caulobacteraceae bacterium
CTCCTGCGCCACCGCGTCGAACACGGCCACGATGGAGGGGCGCGTCATCACCGCGTCCGGCAGGTCGAGCGGGTCGGGCTTGGCGGGGCCGACGGGTTCGGCCAGCCGGACCATGTCGTAGCCGATCACGCCGAACAGGCCGGCGGCCATGGGCGGGAGCTCAGGCGGCAGCGCCACCTCCGACTCCGCGATCAGCGCGCGCAGCGACGCCAAGGCGGGTCTGTCGTCGTGCGTGTAGGCCTCGTTCGCCACGCCCGCGTCGCGCGCGACCTCCGCCCGGTCTCCGCGGCAGCGCCAGACCATGTCCGGATCGAGTGTGATGATAGAATAGCGACCGCGCCAAGCCCCGCCCTCCACCGCCTCGAACAGGAACGCGAACGGCCGGCCGAGTCCGATCTTGAGATAGGCGGAGACGGGCGTCTCCAGGTCGTCGATCACCCGGGTCCAGGCCACCTGGGGCCGGCCCGCGGCGTAGGCGGCCTCGAAGGCGTCAAGCCCGGGATGAAGCTCCACGCCTCTACTGGCCGCCCGTCAGCGCCTGGCGCGCCCGGTTGTAGTCGATCCTCGGCTTGATCGCATCGGTGGCGGCGGTGCGGACGGCGGCGGCGAAATCCTGCACCTCCGCCTGGGTGGCGGCGTCGCGGCCGTTCGCCGTCGCCTGGGCCGCACTCGCGGCGGTGGCGGGGACTACCGCCTGCAGCCGAGCCACCAGATAGCCCGGCTTGACGTCCGGCGCCGCCGCCACGTCGCCCGGCTTGGACACGAAGAGGCGCGACAGCAGCTCGGCGCTGAAGGTCTTGTTCGCCTGGGCGCGGAGCACGTCGGGCGCCTGGACGAGGGGCACGTGGTTGGATGCCGCCGCCGCTTCCATGGTCTGCCCCTTGCTCACCGCGGCGGCGATCCCTTCCGCCTTGGCCTGCAGCCGTTTCATCAAGTCCTGCTGCATGAAGAAGCGGGTGAGCGGCCCCCGTATCTCGTCCAGTGGCGGGGGCGCGGGTGCGACCACCTTGTCCAGGTGCAGCGCGGCGTACTCGCCCGGCCCGAGGTCGACGATGTCGGTGTCGGCGCCCGGCTTCAGCTGGAAGCCGGCCTGGAGCAGCTTGGGAGGGATGTTCACCTGCTGGCGCTGGAGGGTGACCGATTGGGCGGTGACGGGCGGCAGGGGGGTCACCGCCCCGCCGGCGGCCCGGGCGGCGTCCGCCAGGCTGGCGCCGCCGCTGCGGGCATCCTCGTACTTCTGCACCGCCTTGGTGACCTCCGCCTGGGCGGCGGCGAGCTTCACCTCGGCCTCGATCTTGGCCCGGCTCTCCTCCAGCGTCGCCGCGTGCCCCGGCGTCACCGCGAGGAGCTTCACCACGGCCAGCGAGATGTCGCCGGAGATCGGGCCCTGGACCTGGCCGGCCTTCATCGCGAAGGCGGCTTCCGCCACCTTCTTGTCCGCCACCGCCGTGCGGGGGCTGTCGGAGTAGACGACCGGCTGGATCGCCAAGCTGCGGGCCACGGCTTGGGGGTCCTCGCCCCGGTTCAGCCGGGCGGCGACCGTGCGGCCCTGCGCGGCGTCGCGCACGGGTACCTCGACCAGCGAGCGCTTCTCCGGTGTCGACAGGCTGTCCTTCTCGAACTCGAACCGCTTCTGCACCTCAGCCGGATCGGCGGGGATCGTCTGGGCCAGCTTGGCGCTGGAGAAGGCCGCGACGGTGAAGCCGCGGGCTTCCGGGCGCGTCAGCTGGTCCGCGTGCCCCTTGATGAAGCCGTTCAGCTCTGCGTCGGTCGGCTCGGCGGGGGCGGGCACGGCCGACGGCGGCAGCACGAAGTAGCTGAAGCTCCGCCCCTCGCCGTCGAAGGCCGCCTGCAGCGCGGGGAAGAGGAGCGGCGCGCGCAATCCGGAGGCTAGGCCGGAGATGAACTGCGTCTGGGCCAGCTGGTCGCGCAGGATGTCCTCAAACTCCTGGTCGGTGAGCCCGAGCCCCTGGACGAACTGCTTGTAGCCGTCCTTGTCGAAGACGCCGGTGACCGGGGAGAAGAAGCGCGGCGCCTTGGAGATCTCGCCCACGATCTGCCCGTCGGACGGACGGATGCCGATGCGCTGGAGGAGGGCGGCCATCGACTGCTCGCCCGCCATGCCGTCCGCCACCTGCCGGTCGACATTGTGGCTGAGCGCGTCCGGCAGCGAGAGCGTCTGGCCGGACTGCTGGGTGTACTGCTGCAGCTGCTCCTGGAACATCTGGCGGAAACGGGCGGAGGAGACGGTGCGCCCGCCGGCCCTCACCACCGCGTCGCCGGAGCCCGCGCTCGTGACCGCGCCCCGGATGCCCCAGATCACGAAGCTGACCGCGAGCACGCCGAACAGGAGCTTGGCGACCGGGGTCTTCGCGAGCGTGCGGAACTGGGAGAGCATGGAAGGGGCGGAACCTTGGGTGCGGGCCGGCGGCGGGACGCCTACGCGCCCAGCGAGAAAGTTGCCCTATAGGTGCGTGGCGCCGACGGGAGCAAGGGTGCGCGCCGCCACAGCCCGCCCGCTTGGCATATCCGCGCCCTTGGCTTAGCTCCGGTCCCAGACGGGGGAGGCACGGGATTGAGCGGGCGCAGGCGGCTGGTCGCGGGCAACTGGAAGATGAACGGCGCTAAGGCGGCGCTGGCGGAAGCCCGGGCGCTGGCCGACGCGCTGGCCGACGCGCCGCCCGCCTGCCGCGTCGCCCTGTTCCCGCCCGCGACCCTGATCCACTGCATGAGCGAGGCGATGGGGGGCGGCTCAGTGGAGGTCGGGGCGCAGGACTGCCATGTCGAGAAAGCCGGCGCCTATACGGGCGACCTCAGCGCCGAGATCTTGCATGACGCCGGCGCGACCCTGGTGATCCTCGGCCATTCCGAACGGCGCACGGGCTATCGCGAGAGCGACGTCGATGTGGCCGCCAAGGTGGGGGCGGCGCTTCGCGCGGGGCTGGAACCGGTCGTCTGCGTCGGCGAGAGCCTGGAGGAGCGCGACGCCGGCCGCGCGCTGGAGGTGATCACCGCCCAGGTGCGGGCTTCCCTGCCCGACACCCTCGCGGGCCGCGCCTTTGCGCTCGCCTACGAGCCGGTGTGGGCGATCGGCACGGGCCGCACCCCCATGCTGGCGCAGGTGGAGGAGGTCCATCGCGCCATCCACGCCCTTCTCGCCGAGCGGTTCGGGGCCGCGGCCGGCACGCCGGTCCTCTACGGCGGCTCGGTGAAGCCCGGCAACGCCGCGGAACTGATGGCCGCTGAGGGCGTGGACGGGGCGCTGGTCGGCGGCGCCTCGCTCAAGGCCGCCGACTTCCTCCCGATCGTCCGGGCGGCTTGAGGCTCAGCCCGGCGCCTTCTCGAAGGCGGCGCTGATCATAAGGGTCACCTCGTCGCCGACCAGGGGCACGTATTTGGTGACGCCGAACGCGCTCCTGCGGATGACGCCGGTGGCCTCGAAGCCGGACGTGTAGGCGTGGTCGAGCGGGTTGACGCCCGCCCCGTTGAAGCGCGCGTGCAGCACCAGCGGCTGCGTCACCCCGTGCAGCGTCAGCGAGCCGGTGATGTCGGCGGTCCGGGCTCCGGTCACCATCACCCGCTCGGAGCGGAAGGTGGCGGTGGGGTAGCGGCCGGCGTCCAGCCAGTCGGCCCCCTTCAGCTCGCCGTCGAGCTTGGCGTTGGTGGTGGACACGCCCGCAACCGGCAGGCTGATCTCCAACCGGCTCCGGTCAGGACGGGCGGGCTCCAGGTGCAGCTGGCCGGATGCGCCGGGGAAGTCGCCGTACCAGGTGGTGAAGCCCATGTGCGAGAGGCTGAAGAGCACCCGGGTGTGGGAGGGCTCGATGTTGTAGTCGCCGGGCCGGACCGCAGCCGGATCGGGGTTGGCCGGCCCCTGCGCCCGCGCGAGCGGTGCGGCGAGAAGCACCGCGGCGGCGGCGAGGGCGAGGCGGCGGTAGGGCATGGTCGGTCCTCCAGCGGCGCGATCACAAGGCCGCGCCCGTTGGCTCTCGACTAGCGTGAAGCCATGTCCGCAACAAGAGGTGTTGCAGTGATGGCGGCGCTCGGCGGTATGGCCTCGCAGGCGGGTCGGTGTTAAAGGCGCGGCGTCCGGATCAGCCCCTGCGCGCGACCGAGCCATCGTCTTCCACATCGAAGATCGCCCCAGACGCCATGCTGCTTGGATTCCTGCTCGTCCTCCTGGTCCTGGTCTGTATCGCCATGGCGGTGGTGATCCTGCTGCAGCGTTCGGAGGGAGGCGCGCTTGGTGTCGGCGGCGGCCCGTCCGGCTTCATGACCGCACGGGGGGCCGGCGACCTCCTCACCCGCACCACCTCCATCCTGGCAGGCGCCTTCTTCTTCCTGTGCCTGCTCCTGACGCTGCTCTCCGGGCGGATGCACACGGGCGGCTCGGTGGTCGACCGGTTGAGCCGCCACCCCCGCGCGTGCCGAGCCTTCCCA
>CAXUCS010000243.1:0-4400 GCA_964249365.1 uncultured Caulobacteraceae bacterium
AAACTAACCGGGGGGGCGTCGACAGCCGATCCTGCCGTTAGGTCGTTACATCCCGACCGCCGTAGCCTGGCGCGAGGCCGGTGATCCTGGCCGCCTTGCCAAACGGGTTGGGTGCGGGTGGAGGCCGCACCAGCCTCATCTTCCTGAGCTTGGCAGGCTTTCGACTGATAGGGCCTGTGCGGGGAAGGCGCGGTCGGCCCGATGCGGTTGATCCACGCTACGCCCATCGCTCAGAGCTCGCGCGCTGCGTCCGGAGCTGACGCAGGCGCCCGTCACACCCGGATTACGAATCAAGGTGGGTGTGATACCCAGCTCTCTCGCGCCTAGTGGGCGCCACACCCACCTGGAGCCACCGCCGCCTCCATGATCAACGCAGGCCGCGCCCAGCAGCTGACCGGGCTCAGCGGCGCCCAGCTCCGCGAGTGGTCCCATCGTCGCGGCCTGGTCCCGCCTGACGTGGCGCCGAACGGACCTGGGTCGCGGGCCCTCTATGCTTGGCAAACGGTGCTCCTGCTGCGCGTCGCCGTGGTGCTGAAGGAGACCTTCAGGATTGAGCTCCAGGCACATCAGGATCTGCTGAAGGCCCTGCGCGACCTCTTGGGCAACACCTCCTTCCCAGCCCTGCGCGGGACTATCCTGGTGCTTCACGGGATGACCCATGGCGAGCTGGTCGTCGACAGCGCCGTGTTCAGGGCCACTGCCGGCGATGACGCGCTCCTACTGCGCCTGGACCCTCACCTCGACGTCCTGGCCGCGGACTTCGCGCCGCGTGAACACAGTCCGCAGCTCCCGCTCTTCCGAGCGGTGCGCGTGCGATGACGGCGCTCAGCAGGATCGAGCTGGGGTTCGAGCGCCTCGGCTATGGCGGCGATCGCCGCCTGCATGCCTACGCCTTCGCCGATGTCCTGTCCTCGACGGGAGAGGCGCGCGAGGTGCCGCTCGCAGTCTTCACCCAGTTACCCGAGTCCTTCCGGTCCGCAGCCTTCGGGGTGATCTCCGAGGCCAGTGATCCGGGCGCGGAGATCATGGCGAGACGGGCGCTGGGCGCCCCCGTCTTCCTGTCGATCGACCCGGCGGGTGGAGTGGGCGTCTGGGCCGTGCAGGCGCGCAACCCGCCTCGCCTGCTGGAGAGGGTCTCGCTAGAGGGCATCGAGGCTCTTTTCGCGCGTCATGCCGAGGACTGGTCGCCGCGCGCCCTCCATCGAGCCAAGGTGCAAGGCGGAGCGCATGATGCCTACCAGCTAGACTTCGTCGATCTCGGGCTGATGCCGGCGATCGAAGGCGAGGTGCAGATCAAGCTGCATCGCGTCCTGACCGAGGTCGTGGAACTGTTGGGGTCCCCGGACGCGTCACCCGAGGCGCAAAGGACGGCCTTCCGGATGACCTTCCGGCTGTTGGCGGCCAAGATCCTCAGCGATCGACACCACCCTGAAGCCGCCGCCTGGCGGGGAAGGGACGTCAACTCCGTTCTCGCCGGCATCGCGGAGTACTACCACCTGTCCGCCCTCGAGCGCAGCGCTGTTCAGGATGGAGGCAAGGTCGCGGTGGCCTGGGCGGTGCTTCTCGGCGCTGTGAACCTGCGCAACATTTCGTCGGATAGCTTGGCCTTTGTCTACGAGAATACATTGGTCACGGCGGACACGCGGAAGATGTTCGGCACCCACAGCACGCCAAGAGTGGTCGCCGAGTATATGCTGGCCGCCCTCGACCTTGGACGCCACGACCTTGAGACGCTACGGGTGGTGGAGCCGTTCGCCGGCGCCGGTGTCTTCCTGGTGGCCGCCCTGCGCCAAATGCGCGACCTGCTCCCCGCCGACTGGCGGGCTGACCAGCGCCACGCCTTCCTCACCGCCCGGCTATCGGGGGCAGAACTCGACGCCTTCGCCTGCGAGGTGGCGACCTTGTCCCTCATCCTGGCCGATTACCCGAACGCGAACGGCTGGAAAATCCAACCCCGCGACCTGTTCGAGGCTGGGGCGCTGGCCACGACCCTAGCGGGAGCGACGGTAGTGTTGTGCAACCCTCCGTTCGAGGACTTCGATCAGACCGAGCGACTCGCCTACCCCGCCGCCTTTGCGCGCTCGCCCTCCAGGGGCATTTTCGCGCTTGAGACGGCCCTGGATGCGCGTCCTGAAGCCCTCGGCTTCGTCATGCCGCGGGGGGTGCTGTTGCAGAAGCAGTACGCCAAGGTGCGTGCCCGGCTCGGGATGACCTATGAGGACATCGAGCTCGTGTCCTTGCCCGATCGCGTGTTCGAGAAGGCGACTGCGCCTTCCGCCCTAATCATAGCCCGGGGGTTGAAGAATCGACCGGCCACCGCGGTCCGCCTCCAGTCCAAGGAGGTGAAGGATGCTGAGCGGGAAGCCTTCCTTCGCACGGGCGTGCTGGCAGCCGGTCGCGCCCAGCTGCGCCAAGTTCCCGGCGATCAGCTCTGGGTGGGCGAGCTCGATGCAGTGTGGAGCTATGTGGACGCCGCCCCGCGCCTTGGGAGCCACTCCGCGATCCATCGCGGCCTTCAATGGCGGTCACAGCGGGACGGCGTCGCCCTGCGTCCGGGTCCGTATGCGAGGCCCGGCCTGTTCAAGCCGGCCGAAAGCCTCATCCCCTTTGCCGTTCGCGCCTCGCTGCTGCTCAACTTCAATCCAGCTGCAGCACTCTATCCCGGGCCGTTGACCCGGCCTTGGAGCGATCCCAAGGTCCTGATCAACAATCAACGGGCATCGCGCGGACCATGGCGTCTCGTCGGTGCGTTCGACGAGACGGGCCTGGCTGCCTCTCAACAATTCTCCGCCCTTTGGCCGTCGGGCGCCTACAGCGGACGCGCCCTGTGCGCCGTCGTCAACGGACCGCTCGCCAACGCCTACGTCACAGAGCGGACGACCGACCACGACTTCACCAACGCCATGCTCGCGACCCTACCCCTGCCTGACCGCCTGGATCACCAAGCCCTTGAAGCGGCTGTGATGGCCTACGAGGGGGCCCTCTCCGAGGAGTACACGTTCCTCCACGTACCCGACGAGGAACGGTTGAACCGCCTCCTCTTAGCTATCGATGCGATCGTGCTCCAGGGATACGATCTTCCGCCGCGCCTGGAGCGGCAGCTACTCGACGCCTTCAGCGGCCATACGCGACCGGTGAAGCACACCTTCCCAGGTTGGTTCCCCGCCGACTTCAGGGGCTTCATGCCGCTCCATGAGTGGCTGGCCGGAACCTACAGCTCCAACATCGGCGGCTGGCCGACCAAGGTGTTCCGCCCTCTGCCCCAGGCTGAAGCCGAGGTGCTGGCGCGGTTCGTCCGGTAAATGGATGTCCATCTCCTGGATACCAACGTCCTGTCGGTGCTGTTTGACGCGCGCCGCCCAAACCATGTTGCGGTGCGCGCGTCCTTGGACGCGCTGGACGAAGGCGAGCCTCAGTATGTCTCCGTCGTGGCCATGGCGGAGTTGCGCTACGGCATGGAAGCGGCCAGGTTGGCCGGCCAGGATGTCAGCATTATCCGCCAGACCCTGGTCGAGGCAGATCGCTACCCCCCGGCGGAGATCAACCGCCACACCGCTGAGGCCTATGGCGACGTCAAGGCGCGCCTCGCCCACCACTGGCTTGACCTCAGCCGCCGTGCGCCGCGATGGTTGGAGGATTGGAAGGATCGGGCATCCAGCAAGATTTTGCAGGTCGACGAGAATGACTTGTGGCTGGTGGCTCAGGCTGTCGAGCGAAACTACCATCTCATCACCAGCGATAGCCGGCTCGTTGAGAGGTTCAAGCCGGCTGCTACTGAGTTGCGTTACCAGCTAATCTGACCCATCGCGCCGGCCCTTGCGCGTTTCAGCATGGCTCGTCTCGCAACTGCTCGATCACGAACCCTGACGGGCTCCGCGCCGAAGCGAGAGTCAGTGACGGCTGCGACGTTGGGGGAGGTGTTAGCGGACGTAGCCTGTCACGGCCGGCGGAACGGCAAGACGTCAGCGGTCGTGGACGGGGCGTGATCAGCAAGCTCGAAACCGTTGGCTCGCAAGCCATCGATCAGCAGCCGGCGCGCGAGGTCTCCCGGCGTCATGTGCGCCTGGATGGCGGCGCGTTCGATGGCGTAAGCGGCGCCTCGCGGAGCCCGGATCACCACCTTCTCGTCAGCGCCTGCTTGGTCCATCTGCTCTATCCGGCTGTCACCTTCACTGGAGTCTAGCAGAGCCGAGTCGCATGTGAATCCCTTCTCGACGGTCCGCGTTGAAGATGTGCAGGCGGATCAAGCGCCTGTGCTACGACGGGCTGTCGATTCGACTTCACCACCGATCAGACTGGAGCCGCCCCCATGACAGACGACGCCGCAGACCTGCAGACGCTGACCGCCGACATCGTCTCGGCCTACGTCAGCAACAACAAGGTCAGCGGCGAAGAGCTCT
>CAXUCS010000244.1:0-4394 GCA_964249365.1 uncultured Caulobacteraceae bacterium
GGCCTCGCCGCGGCCGATCGCCTTCAGCGCCTCCTCCGGGCTTGGGAGATCGGCGGCGTAGGCGAGGCGGATCAGCGCCATCTCGGCGGCCGCGACCGGCTGGGGCGCGGTGCGCACCTCCTCATGCGCCTTCAGGAGCATCTGCCAGACCCGTGACAGGATCGCCGGTGAAGCCTGGGCGCCGACCGCCGTCAGCCGCGCCGCCTGCTCGCCGGGCAGCCCCAGCGAGTCCGGCCCGAGCATGCGGGCGACGGACGAGGCATGGGCGTGCTCCAGGAGGTCGAGCATGACCTGCACCGGGTCCGCGCCGAAGCCGTAGAGGGTGCGGAACCCCTCCAGCGCCTCCTTGACCGCGCCCCGCATCAGGTGCTCGAACAGCGCTATGGTCTGGCTACGGTCGGCCAGCCCAAGCATGTCGCGCACGGCCGCGGCGGGCACGACCTCACCGCCTTCGGCCTGCACGATGGCCTGGTCCAGGAGCGACTGGCCGTCGCGCACCGACCCCTCCGCGGCGCGCGCGATCAGCGCCAGCGCCTCCGGCTCCACCCGTGCGCCTTCCGCCGACGCGATCGCCTCCAGGTTCTTGACCAGCACCTCCGGCGCGACGCGCCGGAGGTCAAAGCGCTGGCAGCGCGACAGGATGGTGACCGGCACCTTGCGGATCTCGGTGGTGGCGAAGATGAACTTGGCGTGGGGCGGCGGCTCCTCCAGCGTCTTCAGTAGGGCGTTGAAGGCCGCCGTCGACAGCATGTGCACTTCGTCGATGATGTAGACCTTGTAGCGGGCCTCCACCGGCGCGTAGCGCACGCTGTCCAGGAGCTCGCGCATCTCGTCCACCTTGGTGCGGGTGGCGGCGTCGAGCTCCAGCACGTCCATGTGCCGGCCCTCTATAATGGCGCGGCAGTGACGGCCCTCCGTCGACAGGTCGACGGTGGGCTGATGCATCAGGTCACCGTCATAGTTCAGCGCGCGGGCCAGCAGGCGCGCGGTGGTGGTCTTGCCTACGCCCCGGACGCCGGTCAGCATGAAGGCGTGGGCGATGCGGCCGGAGCTGAAGGCGTTGGCCAACGTCCTGACCATCGCCTCCTGCCCGATCAGGTCCTCGAAGCGCCGCGGCCGGTACTTGCGCGCCAGCACCTGGTATGCGGCCGCGGCGGCCCGCTCGGGTGGCGCGGCGGCCTGAACGGCTTGAAGCGCGCGCTGCGCGGGAGGAGCGCCGAACATGTCGGACGTGTCCGGGTCGCGCTCGGCAAGCGCTTCCTCTTCGTCGAAGTCGATGTCGCTCATGACGGCACGCGCCCTACCCCGACCGTCATCCCGGCTCTGCGCTACGCTCCGACCGGGATGATGGATCAAAGATCACAGCATCGGTGAAGGGGTGGAGACTGGACGGCGACCCGAAACGACACTCGTTACGGCTGCTTCCTTCCGGACCTGACCGGGTTGGCGAGGGCTCCGCCCGCCGCCAGCCTCCGGGAACGGTTATCGCCCGTGCGACGACGTTGCGCAAGCAAGGCCGGTCCGTTGCGCTTTTCCACCGCCGGCCATGCTGCTAGGCGCGGACCATCACGTCCGTCCATCGATGAATCAACTCACCGGCGAGGACGCCCGTCTTCGCACCCTGCATAGCTATCGCGCGCTCGACAGCGCCGCCGAGGACGCCTTCGACGACATCGCCAGGGCGGCGGCGAAGGTGTGCGAGGCGTCCTTGGCGGCGGTGAGCCTGGTCGATGCCGACCGGCAGTGGTTCAAGGCGGAAGTCGGCCTGGGGCTGCGCCAGACGCCCCGCGACATCTCGTTCTGCACCCACGCCATGCACCGCGACAGCCTGTTCGTGGTGCCGGACGCCGCCGCCGACCCACGCTTCCGCGAAAACCCCCTGGTGTCCGGTGATCCCGGGCTGCGCTTCTACGCGGGTGCGGCGATCCGGGCGCCGGACGGCGCGCCGCTCGGCGCGCTTTGCGTGATGGACAGGGCCGCGCGGCCGGAAGGCCTGACGCCGATGCAGGCCGATATGCTGCGGGTGCTGGCCGACCAGATCGAGCCGCGGCTGCGGCTGCGCATGAAGGTGGCGGAGCGCGAGGCGCTGGCGGAGCGCCGGGCGGCGGAGGCGCTGGCGACGCTGGAGCGTGAGAACCGCCTCCTGACCGCGCTGGAGTCGGCGGAGGTCGGCTGGTGGGAGTGGGATATTGCGGCCGACCTGTTGCGGGCCAACCCCGACATGGCGCGGAGCCTCGGCCTCGACCTGGGCTCGGCCATGCAGGGCGTCCCCCTGTCGGACGTTCTCGCCCGGGTACACCCTCAGGACCGCCTCGGGCTGCAGGACGCCATCAAGGAGGCGGTCAGGACCGGCGAACCCTTCCGGGAGGAGTACCGGGTGCTGGACTCGGGCGACCGCGCCTCCTGGACCTCAGCCCGCGGTCGCTGCCTCTATGACGAGGCGGGCTCCCCGTCCCGCCTTGCCGGCATAGGCGTCGACGTCACCGCCCGCCGGGAAGCGCAGGAGCAGCTGCGCGACGCCGACCTCGGGCGGGAGCTGGCGCTGGAGGCTGCACGGCTGGGTCGCTTCGACCACGACATCGTCTCCGGCCGCCGCTTCTACGACGCGCGGGCCCAGGCCATGCTGGGCGTCACGCTGGAGGAGGTTCAGGACCCGAAGTCCGTCCTGTCCTTCGTGCATCCCGACGATCGGGCGCGGGTGGCGGAGGCGCAGGCCGCGGCGTGCAACCCGGAGCGGCGCGGACCCTATCGCGAGGTCTACCGGGTGCGCCATCCCCGCTCCGGCGAGGAACGCTGGATCTCCGGAGTGGGTCGTACCCGCTTCGAGAACGGCGTCTGCACCCGTTTTATGGGCGTGCTGGAAGACGTCACCGAACGGCGGCAGGCGGAGGAGCATCGCCAGCTCCTCATGCACGAGCTCAACCATCGGGTTAAGAACACCCTGGCCCTGGTCCAGGCGCTGGTCGACGCCTCGCTCCGGAGCGCCCGCGACCCGGTCGCCGCCCGCGCCGACATCGCCGGCCGCATCCAGGCGCTCAGCCGCGCCCACGACCTCCTGACCGCGCAGAATTGGTCGGCGGCATCCGTGGCGGAGGTGGTGCGCCAGGTGGCGGGCGCGCTGAGCCTCCCGCCCGAGCGCATCCGGGCTGCCGGCCCTCCCGTTCAGCTCGGACCCAAGCCGGCGCTCCAGCTCGCCCTGGCGCTGCACGAACTGGCGACCAACGCGCTGAAGTATGGGGCGCTGTCGAACGAAACCGGCGCCGTGACGATCGGCTGGGGACTGGCGGCGGAGGACGGTGTGGAGCGTTTCTTCGTGGACTGGCGGGAGCGCGGCGGACCGACGGTGGCGCCGCCCACGCGGCGTGGCTTCGGTTCGCGCCTGGTGGAACGCTCCACCGCCATGGAGTTCGACGGCGAGGTCCGGCTGGACTACGCGCCGGAGGGCGTATGTTGGAGGCTGGAGGCGCCCTATGCGGGCCTGGACCGGCGCGGCCGTAAGCCGACGGTCATTGCGGGATGACGGCCGCTTCCATCGGCTGGCCGGAGGCGACCTGCAGCACCGCATCCTCCAGCACGCCCTTGCTCGGGCAGGCCACGGTCACCGCTCCGGCCCTGCGGGCGGTGAGCGTCTGGGCGAACAGGGCGTTGGCCGTCACCTCCGCACCATCGAAGGTCGGCCTGATCCGCACGGTCAGGCTGAGCGTCTGGCGGGGTTGGCCGCGGCTGAAGGCGCCCTGGCCGCCGCAGCTCGCATAGGAGGCCAGCAGCCCCCTGCCCGCGACCTCCTGGCGGGCGTCGATCAGGCCGGCCGCCGGGTCCTCCGACACGACACGGATACCCTGGTCCTGCAGGAAGGCGTGGATGCGCCGCCAGACATCGGCCGCCGCCAGGGGTACGACGACCTGGTGGTTGACGGCCCTGTAGGGCGGCGGCGCGCTGCAGCCGGCCAGGACAGCGACGCCGAGAGCGGAACCGCAGATCGCCCGGACGGCCGTGGACTTTGACATCGAGCGCCCTCCCGCCTTCAAGATGGCGCGACTCGGGGTGCTTGGGAATCCGGCATGATCCATCCTCTCGCGCGGCGGCTCGGCCTGCTGGCGGGGCTCTGCACCGCAGTGGCGACGCCGGCGACGGCGCAATCTCCGCCCCGACGCTCCGGCCTGGACCGCTCCACCGTCGTGCAGCTGGCCTATGCGCTGGGCGAGGCGCACGCCCTGCACCGTGTCTGCGCAGGCCCGTCCGACTCCACCTGGTACGCCCGCATGCAGCGGCTGGAGGCGAGCGAGGCGGGCGACGAGGCCTCCCGGCGCCAGCTGGTGGACGCCTTCAACGCCGGCTTCGCCGCACAGGGGAGCGGCTTCCCGGCCTGCAGCCGGCGGTCCCGGGCCGCCGAG
>CAXUCS010000245.1:0-558 GCA_964249365.1 uncultured Caulobacteraceae bacterium
CCGCAGTGACACTTCAAACCGGCAGACAGAGCGACATCCCAAACCGGCGTAGACAGTGGATGGCGGACGGTGGGCGGATGGAGCGTCAGGTCACCCCGGCCGCCGCCAGGCCGGCGATCTCCGCTTCGTCCAGGCCCAGCACCTCGCCCAGCACCTCGGCGGTGTGGGCGCCGAGTGCGGGTGGCGGCGCGCGGTAGCTCACCGGTGTCGCCGACATGCGGATCGGCGAGGCCACCGAGCGCACCGGCGCGGTGAGGTCTTCGCGGTCCTGCGCCACCACGAGGCCCCGCGCCAGCGCCTGCGGCTCCTGGAACACCTGCTCGACGCTGTTGATCGGCCCGCACGGCACGCCCGCGCCCTCCAGCAGCGTGACCCAGCCCGCCGTGGTGCGCTCCGCCAGGACCGGGGCCAGGGCGCGGGTCAGCTCCGCCCGGTGCGCGACCCGCCGGGCGTTCGTGGCGAAGCGCGCGTCGACCTCGAGGGCGTCGGCCCCGGCCGCGCGGCAGAAGCTCTGGAACTGGCCGGTGTTGCCCACCGCCAGCACCAGCGCCCCGTCGG
>CAXUCS010000245.1:568-2325 GCA_964249365.1 uncultured Caulobacteraceae bacterium
CCTGGTAGGGCGCGAGGTTCGGATGGGCGTTGCCGAGCCGTCCCGGCGGGACGCCGGTGGCGAGGTAGTTGGCCGCCTGGTTGGCCAGCACGGCCGCCTGCACGTCGAAGAGGGCGATGTCGATGGCCTGCCCTTCCCCGCTCGCGCGGGCGTGCAGCAGGGCGGCCTGCACGGCGTTGGCGGCGTACAGGCCGGTGAACAGGTCCGCCACCGCCACGCCCACCTTCATCGGCTCCGCACCCGGCGTCCCGTCCGGCTGGCCGGTGACCGACATCAGGCCGCCCAGCGCCTGGATCATGTAGTCGTAACCGGCGCGCCGGGCGTAGGGGCCGTCTTGGCCGAAGCCGGTGATGGAACAGTAGACCAGCATGGGGTTGACCGCCTTCAGGCTGGCGTAGTCCAGCCCGTACTTCTTCAGCCCACCGACCTTGAAGTTCTCCACCAGCACGTCGCAGCGCGCCGCCAGCCGACGGGCGATCTCCGCGCCTTCGGGCTTGGCGATGTCGAGCGTGATGGACCGCTTGTTGCGGTTGGCGCAGGTGAAATAGGCGGCGTCTCCCTGCCCGCCGTCGCGGGCGGGCAGGAAGGGCGGCCCCCAGGCGCGGGTGTCGTCACCGGCGCCGGGACGCTCCACCTTGACCACGTCCGCGCCGAGGTCGGCCAGCACCTGGGTCGCCCAGGGACCCGCCAGCACCCGCGAAAGGTCCAGCACCTTCACCCCCGCCAGCGGACCCCCGGCCCGCACGGGCGCTTTACCCGGCGTCATGGGTCCTCGCCTTGCGCCATGCGGCCGGGGCGCCGATGCTCAGCCCGCGCTGGCCCAACGCGGCGTGGTGCGGGCGGCCTTGAGGTTCTCCGCCACCAGGAAGGCCATCTCCAGGGCCTGGTCGGCGTTGAGCCGGGGGTCGCAGTGGGTGTGGTAGCGGTGGCTGAGCTCATCCTCCGCGACGGCGCGCGCGCCGCCCAGGCACTCGGTGACATTCTGCCCGGTCATCTCCAGGTGCAGGCCTCCGGGGTGAACCCCCTCCGCGTGCGCGATCTGGGTGAAGCTCCTGACCTCCTTGAGGATGCGGTCGAAGGGCCGGGTCTTGTAGCCGTTGGCGGCCTTGAGCGTGTTGCCGTGCATCGGGTCGATCGACCAGACGACGTGGCGGCCGGAACGGGCGGTCGCGCGCATCAGCGCCGGCAGGCGGGCCTCGACCTTCTCCGCGCCGAAGCGGCCGATCACCGTCAGCCGCCCCGGCTCGTCGGCGGGGTTCAGCGCGTCGATCAGGGCCAGGAGCTCGTCAGGCTCCATCGTCGGGCCGCACTTCACCCCGATCGGGTTCCTGATCCCCTTCATGAACTCCACATGGGCCCCGTCGAGTCCGCGCGTGCGCTCGCCGATCCAGAGCATGTGGGCTGAGGTGTCGAACCACTCCCCGCCCTGGCTGTCCACGCGGGTCATGGCTTCCTCGAAGCCGAGCAAGAGCGCCTCGTGGCTGGTGAAGACCTCCACGCGCCTGAGGTCGGGGTGGGTCTCGGGCGTCACGCCCACCGCGGCCATGAAGGTCAGGGCCTCGCTGATCTTGTCGGTCAGCTCGCGGTAGCGGGCGCCGAGCGGACTGTCGTCGACATAGCCCTGGGTCCAGTTGTGGATGTTGTGGAGATCCGCGTAGCCGCCGCCGGCGTAGGCCCGCAGCAGGTTCAGCGTGGAGGCGGCCTGGCCATAGGCCTTCACCAGCCGCTCGGGGTCGGGCAGGCGCGAGTGGAGGTCA
>CAXUCS010000245.1:2335-4392 GCA_964249365.1 uncultured Caulobacteraceae bacterium
GGTCAAAGTCCTGGCCGTTTATGTTGTCGCCGCGGTAGGACGGCAGCGTCACGCCCCCGATCGTCTCGGTGGGCTCCGAGCGCGGCTTGGCGAACTGGCCGGCCAGTCGCCCGACCTTCACCACCGGCTTGCCGCCCGCGAAGGTCAAGACGACCGCCATCTGCAGGATGAGGCGGAAGGTGTCGCGGATGTTGTCGGCGTGGAACTCGCGGAAGCTCTCGGCGCAGTCGCCGCCCTGCAGGAGGAAGGCCTCGCCCCGCGCGACCTGGCCGAGCAGCGCCTTCAGCCGTCGGGCCTCGCCGGCGAAGACGAGCGGCGGCATGGCGCGCAGTCGATCCTCCACCGCGGCGAGCGCGTCGGGGTCCGGATAGTCGGCCGGAATGTGCCTGGCGGGCTTGGAGCGCCAGCTGGAGGGGGTCCAGCGCTGCATTGGGAGCCTTGTCGGACGGCGGCGTCGAGCGGAGCCGCCGATATAGACTGGCGGTCCCGCCGGTGCAAAAGGCGCGGCAGGCGCGGCCGCCCTGCCCCGCTTCCCTGCCACGGCCCGTCAGGCCATACACAGCGCCCCATGCTCCAGATCACCGGACTGTCCTTCGACGCCTGGGGCCGACGCTTCCTGGACGAGGCGTCCGCCCGCATCCCGGACGGGGCCAAGGTGGGACTGGTCGGGCGCAACGGCGCGGGCAAGTCCACCCTGTTCAAGCTGATCCTGGGCGAGCTGTCGCCGCTCGCCGGCGAGATCGCCATCCCACGCTCGGGCCGGGTCGCCACCGTCGCCCAGGAGCACGCCGCCACCCCCGTGCCGCTCCTGGAGACGGTGCTGGCCGGCGACGCGGAACGCGCCCGCCTCCTGCGCGACGCAGAGACCGCCCCGCCCGACCAGCTCGGCGAGATCCACGCCCGCCTGATCGAGATCGGAGCCGACGCGGCCCCCGCGCGCGCGGCGGAAATCCTCTCAGGGCTGGGCTTCAGCCACCCCGACCTCGCCCGGCCGATGGCGGACTTTTCCGGCGGCTGGCGCATGCGCGCCGCGCTTGCCTCCGCGCTCTTCGCCGAACCGGACCTGCTGCTCCTTGACGAGCCGACCAACTACCTGGACCTCGAGGGCGCGCTGTGGCTGGAGGCACGGCTGAAGCGCTACCCCGCCACCGCGGTGGTGATCAGCCACGACCGTGACCTCCTGAACACGGCGGTCGGCCACATCCTTCACCTTCACGACGGCAAGCTCGACCTCTACGCCGGCGGCTACGACGACTTCGAGCGGCAGAGGGCCGAACGCCAGCGGCTGCTCGGCAAGGCCGCCGCCCGCCAGGACGCCGAGCGCGCCCGGCTGCAGGCCTTCGTGGACCGCTTCAAGGCCAAGGCCACCAAGGCGGCGCAGGCGCAGTCGCGGGTCAAGCGCTTGGCCAAGATGCAGGCGGTGGCGGTCTCCACCGAGAGCGAGGTGGCGCCCTTCGCCCTCCCCTCGCCCGAGCGGCCGCTCAACCCCCCGCTCCTGAGGCTGGAGCGCGCCGTCGCGGGCTACGACGGCCGTGCGATCCTGCGCAACCTCGACCTCAGGCTCGACACCGACGACCGCATCGGCCTGCTGGGGGTCAACGGCGCGGGCAAGTCGACCTTCGCCAAGCTCCTGGCCGAGGCCCTGCCGCTGATCGCGGGCGAGCTGGTGCGCCAGCCGCGCATGCGGGTCGGCTGGTTCAACCAGCACCAGATCGAGGCCATGGACCCGGCGGAGACGCCGCTGCAGATGATCCGCCGCGCCCTGCCGGACGAGGGCGAGCCACGCCGGCGCTCGCGCCTGGCGCAGTTCGGCTTCTCCTCGGCGAAGATGGAGACCAGAGCCGAGGACCTGTCGGGCGGGGAGCGGGCGCGGCTCCTGCTGCACCTGGTGGCGATGGAGGCGCCTCACCTCCTGATCCTGGACGAGCCCACCAACCACCTGGACATCGACAGCCGCCACGCCCTGATGGCGGCGCTGAACGGCTACGAGGGGGCGGTGGTGCTGATCACCCACGACCGCTCGCTGATGGAGCTGGTGGCCGACCGGCTGTGGCTGG
>CAXUCS010000246.1:0-4377 GCA_964249365.1 uncultured Caulobacteraceae bacterium
CCCCCGCCCAGCCCCGCTCGGCGGTCCGCAGCCAGCCGAGCGCGGGGCCCGACGCCTCGCCGCTGATGGGCGTGGTCAGCATCGTGATGGTCTTGGGATCGACGTAGTCGCCTCCGCCGGTGAGGAACAGCCGCACGAACCGGGCGTAGTCGGCCAGCGAGAGGTGCACGCGGCTGGCCGGGCCGAATACGGGAGGGTCGTCCGCCTCCGCCAGGGGGTTGACCTGCAGGGTGTGGGTGGCGTCGAGCCGGGCGTGGCCCCAGGGCTCGGCGCCGGTCGGCGCGCCGAAGCCGGCGCTGTCCATCAGAAGCGGGCTGAACATCTCCGCGGAGATGCAGGCCTCCCAGGTCAGCTTCGTCGCCCGCTCGATCGCGGCCGCGACGACGACATAGCCGGCGTTGGAGAAGCTGTAGTCGCCCCGGCGGTTCGGCGGCGGCGCGGAGAGGACGGCCTTGGCGAAGGCCTGGCGCTGGACGGACAGCGGACGGGTGTCGGTCAGCCACCTGTGCAGGGCCTGCGGCGTCGCGAACGGCGCGTCGCTCGCCCCGCCGACATGGGCCAGGAGCTCCTCCACCGCCACGCCCGACCAGTCGCCGTCCATGGCTATGTCTGGGAAGAGGTCCGGCAGCTTGGCCCCCCAGCGCACCTTGCCGAACTCCGCCAGCCGTCCGTAGAGGAGCGCCGTCATGGCCTGGGTGTTGGCCCCGATCAGCCAAAGGTCGTCGCGCTCCACGCCCACGTGCTGGCCGCTGCGCCGTCGGCCCATCACCTCCAGCGCCGGCTCGCCCTTGGAGGACAGGACGGCCCCGCCGAGCGCGGGGGCGCGGCTCTCGTCCAGGAGCCGGGGCAGGGTGATGCGGGGCACCACACGCTGGCCAAGCTGGGCGATCCCGGCGGTGGCGCCGAGCAGGAGCCCGCGGCGGTCCAGCATCAGGCTTGCCGGACGGCGAAGAGGCGGTCCAGGATGTCGAGCACGCGCCCGGTGTGGTCGGGCAGGCCGACCGTGATCCGAAGCCCGTCGACTATGCCGTAGCCGCGCAGGCCGCGCACCAGCACCCCTTCCGCCGCCAGCGCCGCCTCCGCGTCCGCCGCCGTGAGGCCGGGCTTGGCCGGGAAGCGCGCCATGACGAAATTGGCCTGCGACGGCGTCACCCGCAGCCCGAGCCGCGCCAGGCCCTCCGCCAGGCGGGGCCGCTCCGTGCGGACCAGCTCGAGCGTGCGCTGGAGGAAGTCGTCGTCCGCGAGCGCCGCCACGGCGGCGGCCTCGGCGGGAACGTTCACGTTGAAGGGCGCGCGGATGCGGTCGAGCGCCGTGACCACCTCCGTCGCCCCATATCCCCAGCCGACCCTCAGCCCGGCCAGGCCATACGCCTTGGAGAAGGTGCGGGTGACCACGAGGTTGGGGACGTCCCGGGCCAGCTCGAAGCCCCGGTCCGGCTCCTCCAGGAACTCGGCATAGGCGCCGTCCAGGCAGAGGATGACGTCGCGAGGCAGCGAGCGGTGCAGCCTTGCGATCTCGTCGGCGGTGTTCCAGGTGCCCGTCGGGTTGGCGGGGCTGGCCAGGAAGACGACGCGCGTGCGCGCGTCCACCCGCGCCAGGAGCGCATCCACGTCGACCCGCAGGCCCGGCTCCGGCGCGAAACGGACCTCCGCCTGGGCCGCACGGGCCGCGATACGCCAGGCGAGGAAGCCGTGCTCCCCCTGGACGATGTTGTCGCCCGGCTCGCAATACACTTGGCAGAGGAGGGTGAAGATCTCGTCGGAGCCGCAGCCGAAGACGAGCCGCTCCCCCTCCAGCCCGTACCTGGCCGCCACGGCCGCACGCAATGTTTCGCTGCGTTGGTCGGGATAGAGGTTGAGCCGACCGGCGGCCTCCAGATAGGCGGCCCGGGCGAGCGGACTGGAGCCCAGCACGTTCTCGTTGGAGCTGAGCTTCAGCGGGTGGGCGAAGCCGTCCGCCCTGGCCTTTCCGCCGACGTAGGGCGCGATGTCCAGGATGCCGGGCTTGGGGCGCGGGCGCGACGAGGCGGACGGAGAGGCTCCCCGCGCTCTGTCCAGGGTGTCGGTCATGGAGCCTCCCGCGCGCACCGTCAGGCAGGCGTTGAGCGCAGATAACGCTTCCCTCAAGACTGCTTCAAGGCGTGCGGGCGCCTCGTCGGTGTAGGTTCGGACGCGTTCGCAGAGGGTTCAAGCCGCGATGACGGGCAAGCAAGCCGGGGCCGGGGCGGACCTGCGATGGGTCTTCGGTTATGGTTCGCTGATGTGGCGGCCCGGCTTTCCCTACGCCGAGCGGGTCCACGCACGGCTGGCGGGCTTCTCCCGCGCGTTCTGCATCTACTCCGTGCACCACCGCGGGACGCCGGAGAGGCCGGGACTGGTCCTGGGCCTGGCGCCGGGCGCAGGGGTGCGCGGCGTCGCCTACCGGGTGGAGGATGCAGATTGGGCGGGGGTGTACGCCTATCTGCTCGAACGGGAACAGCCGACGGAGACCTATGTGGAGGCGCAGGCGGAGCTGGCGCTCGACACCGGGGAGGTCGCGCCGGCCCTGGTGTTCCTGTCCGACGTGAGCCATCCGCAGTGGGCGGGCGCCCTGTCGGCGAAGCGGCAGGCTGAGCTGATCGCCCGGGCGCACGGCCGGTCGGGGCGCAATGTGGATTACCTGACCGACCTTGTCGGCCACCTTCGCGAGGCGGGCGAGCCGGACGAGACCCTGGAGGCGCTGCTCCGCCGCGTTCGGGCCCTGCAGGGGTGCGCCGGTCCGCATGCAACCCTTGAGCCGCCAAGCGATTAGATAGGCGTACGGCGCATGGTGCGCTGCGGCAGGCGAAGGTCTCTTGCGATGGTTCTGGGAGCTTGGATCGTCCTTGCGGTGCTGAGCCTGACGGGTGCGGCGGCGACGGTCGGCGCGGCGTCGCTGAAGGACTAGGCCCTAGGACCTCCTCCCGGCTTCGGCGAGCAGGCGTGTGGACGCCGGTTCGATCGCCCCCTGCAGTTCGGTGACCAGCGCCTTGCGGGAGCGTCCGGGTCCGATCGTCGGAAGCACCTGGTAGACCGCCAAACCCGGCCGTTTCAGAAGCCCATGCGCCGGCCAGACCAGCCCGGCGTTGGTGGCGATCGGCGAGCAGGCGGCTCCGAGTTCCTGGCAGAGCAGGCCTACGCCGCCCTTGTAGTCCGGCTCCGCCCCTGGAGCGCGACGCGTACCTTCGGGATAGATCAGGAGCTGGCGGCCCTGCGCGAGCGCACGGCGGCCCGCGTCCACCATGGCCCGGACGTCGCCGGGGCGCCCCGCCCGATCCAGCACGATCATCTGCGCCCGCCTGGCGTACCAGCCGAAGATCGGGATGGCGGCGAGCTCGTGCTTGAGGACGATGCAGGGCCAGGGCGTCAGGGTCATAGCGACCAGCGTGTCCAGCATGCTCTGGTGCTTGCTCGCCAGCACGCAGGCGCCTGACGGGAGCTGCTCGCGCCCGCGAATCTCCACCTTCAGGCCCACCAGCCATCGGAGCGCCCAGAACTGGTTCTGCGCCCAGAGCCGGATCGGCGCCATGGCGGCGCGGGGCGGACCGAGCAGGAGCGGCAGGCAGAGGAAGCCCAGCACGATGGCGGACGCGAACATCCACCCGGCGAAGAGGGCGGAGCGCAGGTACGCCAGCAGGGACCCGGATGCAGCCGTCCCGCTCATGCGGCCGCGGTCCCGCCGGGCGCGGTGCGCCGCAGGCCGCCGAGCTCCTGCAGACCGCTCCGGGCCAGCACCGCGAGATACTTGCAGTACTCCAGCGTCATGCGGCGCGCCGCCTCCGGCGTGGCCCACCAGTGGCGCGCGTCCAGGGTCTGGGTCGCGACAGGGTAGGGATGGAGCGCCACGCCCGGCATGGCGGCCCTGAGTTCCAGGACGGCGCGGGGCATGTGATAGTCCGCCGTGACGAGGATGAGGCTGCGGTAGCGGTGGTAGCGCGCCCAGCTGGCCGTCTCCTGCGCGTTGCCCCGGGTGTTCTCGGCCTGGAAGCCGAGGTCCACGCAGCAGTCGAAGGCGCGACCGGCGGTGGAGGTCGCGTCGCGCACCTCGCTTCGGGTCGCCTCCGGATTGACCCCGGAGATCAGGAGCCGTTCGGCCAGCCCCTGCTCCAGGAGCTCGACCGCCGCCTCGATGCGCAGCGACGAGGCCCCGGTCAAAGCCACGATGCCGTCGCTGCGCGGCGGATCGGGTGCGGGCGTGGAGGCGTCGACCCGCGCGGTGAAGGCGAGCAGGCCCACCGCCCAGGCGCCGGCCAGCAGCAGCAGGAAGGCCAGGACCTTCATGTCTGGCCGCCCAGGATGGCGAGCGCGGTGCGACGGGCCGCCACCGCCGCCACCAGCGCCGCGGCCTGCGGGCAGGGC
>CAXUCS010000247.1:0-4352 GCA_964249365.1 uncultured Caulobacteraceae bacterium
GGCCGGCGGGGCGAGGACATCGGCGGGGCGGCGGTGCTCGACCGCTACGCCCGCTGGCGGCGGCTGGACCGCGCGGCCTTCGCCGCGGCCACCGACTTCTTCGTGCGCGCCTACGGCTGGGAGAACCCGCTGCTCGGCGCGGTGCGCAGGACCGTCACCGGCGCGATGAACCGCTCCGCGCCCTTGAAGCGCGCCATGATGCTGGAGGCCGGCGGCTTCGCCGGCGACACCCCGCGCCTCCTGCAAGGGCAGGCGCTGTGACGGTCGCTGCAGCGGAGCTTCAGAGCGCGTGTGAGAAGGGTCGCCGGGGTTATGGCCAGCGCCGGATGAGGGTAGCGCTAGCCGCGATGACGATGAGGGTCTTGGCGACAGGGCTGAGTTGCTCGTAGGCGCGGACGAAGCGGCGGTTCTTGATGATCCGGGCGAACGTCCTCTCCGCCACCCAGCGGCGCGGCAGGGCTTCGAAGCCTCTCATGGAGGCGTCACCGCTCGCTCGCACGCTCTCGTCTCGCCGGCCGAACCCCCCTACAAGGCCGTGATGCGTTTCCGTCTATGCTCTGCGCTCGCCGCCGCCTTCGCCCTCGCCATGGGCGGCTCCGCCTCCGCCCGCGCCGACCTTTCAGCGGACCAGCAGGCGATGGTGCAGCGGGCGAGCGACTCGCTCCAGGAGCTGCACACCGTCACCGCGCGCTTCACCCAGGTGGACGCGGGTGGCCAGACCACCACGGGTACGCTCTACCTCCAGCGGCCGGGCAAGGCGCGGTTCCAGTACGACCCGCCGTCCGGCCTGCTCGTGGTGTCGGACGGAACCTTCGTGGCGGTGTCCGACACGCGGCTGAAGACCTTCAGCGAATATCCCCTGGGACGCACGCCGCTCAGCCTGCTGCTCGGGCGCGAGGTGCGGCTGGACCGGGCGGACATCACCGCGGTGGACGAGACGCCGAACGGCTTCTCCATCAGCGCACGCGGCCACGGCGAGGCGCAGGGACGGCTGACCCTGTACTTTGGCGGCGAGGCGGCCGCGCTCAGGGGCTGGAACCTCGTGGACGCCCAGGGGCGCGAGACCCGCGTGCGCTTCGGCCCGCTGGAGCCGGCAGGTCGCCTCGCCCCCGGCCTCTTCTACCCGCGCGACCCCCGCCACGGCTCTTGATGCAAGGCAAACGGGCGGCGTCCGCGCCGGGAGGTCGGCCATGCGCCTGAGGGTGGCGACCTGGAACATCAATTCGGTCCGGCTGAGGGCCGATCAGGTCGCCCGCTTCGTGGCGGAAAGCGGCTCCGACGTCGTCTGCCTGCAGGAGACCAAATGCCGGGAAGGCGAGTTCCCGGTCCAGGCCTTCATCGACATGGGACTCCCCCACCTCAGGATAGCCGGGCAGAAGGGCTGGCACGGTGCCGCTATCGTCTCGCGCCTGCCGATCGAGGACGTCGCCCGGCTCGACGTCTGCCGCGAGGGCCATGCCCGCTGCGTCGGCGGCCGCATCGCCGGGGTGGAGGTGCGGAACTTCTACATCCCGGCCGGGGGCGACGTGGCGGACCGGGCGCTGAACCCCAAGTTCGACCACAAGCTCGACTTCTACGAACGGCTGACGGCGGAGATGGCCGGGCGCGATCCGGCCGCACCCCTGCTGCTGGCGGGCGACTTCAACATCGCGCCGGGCGAGCACGACGTCTGGAACCACCGCCATATGTCCAGGATCGTCAGCCACACGCCCGTCGAGGTGGAGACGCTTCGGCGGCTGCAGGCGGCGGGCGGCTTCACCGACCTGGTGCGCGAGGCCACGCCCGAGCCGCAGAAGCTGTTCAGCTGGTGGAGCTACCGCGCGCAGGACTTCCGCCGCTCCAACCGCGGCCTGCGGCTGGACCACCTCTGGGCCTCGCCGGGGCTGATCGGCTCAGCCCGGAGCGACGGACGCGTGTCGGCGGAGGTGCACGACCGGGTGCGGGCCTGGGAGCGCCCGTCCGACCACGTCCCCGTGACGGTGGACCTACACCTGCCCGGCTGAGCCGCCGCGGCCGCCCCTCGTCCCTACCGAAACGAACCTCAGGCGGCGACGGCGGCGCTTTGCGGGGCCGGCCAGGCCACCTCAGGCAGGGCCTCGAAGCCCGGGCGGCCGTGCAGATAGCCCTGCTGCAGCCAGACGCCGAGGTCGAGCAGGGTCTCGCACTCGCCTTGCGTCTCTATGCCCTCCGCCAGCACCTCCACGCCGATCTCGCGGCACACGCCCACCATGGCGCCCACCAGGACCCGCTTCACCCGGTCGCCGTCGATGCCGCGCACCAGCTCCATGTCGAGCTTGACCACGTCCGGCTGGAACTTGGCCAGGAGCGTCAGGCCGGAGTGGCCGGCTCCGAAGTCGTCGATGGCGGTCCGCAGCCCCAGCGCCTTGTAGGTCGCGATGATGCGCCCGAGGTGCGCGTGCTCCACCGGCTCGCCTTCGGTGAACTCGAACAGCAGCCGGTCGAGCGGAAAACCCGTCCGCCGCGCGGTGGCCAGCGTCAGGCGGATGCAGGCGGCGGGGTCATAGACGGCGTTCGGCAGGAAGTTGATCGACAGGAAGCCGCCCCGCCCGGGCAGGCCTAGCGCGGTGGCGAGCTCGATGGCCTTCACCCGGCAGGCCTGGTCGAAGCTGTAGCGCGTCTCGGGCGTGACCTGGTCCAGGACGCTGAAGGCTCCCTCGCCGCGCGGCCCGCGCACCAGCGCCTCGTAGCCGAACACCTCGCGGCTGCGCAGGTTCGCGATCGGCTGGAACGCCATGGTGAAGGCTCGGGGGAACCCTTCTCCGTCGCGGCAGCCCGCACAGCCTGTAGCGCCCATCCGCCCCATCACCCTGCACCTCTCGCCAGGGAGACTAGGCCAGAGGGGCTAACGAAGCCCTCACGCGAGGGCCGGCGGCGGGGCGCCACGTCCGGCAGGTCCGCTCGTGGCCGGTCCATCCCTCGACGGAAATTAAGGAAGCGCCCAGGCCGGGCCGAGGCTCGGGCGTTATGAAGACGATCAACGCACCCTAGTCCGGATTGGACGGCCCTTGTCAGCCCAGCCTGCCCGCCTGCATGTCCTGGAGACCGCCTCCGACGGTGGCGGATCGGCGCCGGCCCGTCCGGCCTTCATGGGCTCCACGACCGGCTTCCTGGCGCACTACCTGCGCGGGCAGCCGCTGAGTTACCTCGCCCTCTTCGCCGTGGTGCTGACCGCCGCGGGATGCGGGGTCGGGGTGCAGTACGGCATGAAGCTCCTGATCGACGCCATGACGGCGCCGGCGGGGCATCGCCTGGCCGTGCAGGGCGCGCTGGCCGTCTTCATCGGCCTGGTCGCGGTGGAGAGCGGGCTGTGGCGCATCAGCGGCTGGCTCGGCGCGCGCGCCACCATCCGGGCCGCCGTCCAGATCAAGCTCGACCTCTTCGACCACCTGGCCGGCCACGCCATCCGCTATTTCCACGAGCGGCTGGCGGGCGCGCTCGGCCACCGCGTCCTTTCCACCGCCTCCGCGTTCGGGCTCCTGGTGAACCGCTCGGTTTGGGACATCGCCCCGCCGCTGGTCAGCTTCGCCGGCGCGCTCGTGCTGTTCGCCGGCCTGGACCGGGCCATGACGGTGGCGCTGGCCGTCTTCGTGGCGGCCGTGACCTCCACGCTGGTGGCCTTCGGCCTGCGCGGCCGGGACCGTCACCGCGCCTTCGCCCACCGCTCCAGCGAGGCGGGCGGCGAGCTGATGGACGTCCTGAACAACATCGTGGCGGTGAAGGCCTTCTCCGCCCGCGAGCGCGAACGCGCGCGGCTGGCCACCGCCTTCGGCGAGGAAGGCCACGCCCATCGCCGCAGCTGGATCTACAACGAGAAGATCAGGGCCGCCAACGACGTCGCCCTGGTGGTGATGGCGGCGGCGACCATGATCTGGGCCACCAGGCTGTGGCAGCTCGGGCGCATCACGCCCGGCGACGTGGTGCTGGTCTCGACCCTCACCTTCCGCCTCCTGCACGGCTCTCGCGACCTCGCCATGAACCTGATCGACATGGGCCAGCAGTACAGCTTCATCGGCGAGACCCTGCGCCTGATCGGCCAGCCCCACGACCTGCTCGACCCCGCCAAGCCCCGCCGCACGCCGCCTCTGGCGGGCTCCATCAGCTTCGAGAAGGCGAGCTTCGGCTACCGGGTCGAGACGCCGATCCTGCGCAACCTCAACCTGCACATCCCCGCCGGCGAGCGCGTCGGGTTGGTCGGCGCGTCGGGCGCGGGGAAATCGACCTTCACCCAGCTCGTCCAGCGGCTCTACGAGGTGAACAGCGGCCGCATCCTGGTCGACGCCCAGCCGGTGGGCGCCTACACCCAGGACGACCTGCGCGCCCGCATCGCCGTG
>CAXUCS010000248.1:0-4342 GCA_964249365.1 uncultured Caulobacteraceae bacterium
CCCGGGTCACCCCTCGATGGAAACCCCGGGTCAACTCTCAGCGGAAATCAACAGGCGGGGTTCGGGGCGATCGTTGAAGCGGTCCTGGTTCAACCAGGTCGACGGGTTCGGGACGAAGCCCGGCTCCGTTTCGGCCCAGACAGGCAGGTGCGCCTGCAGGCCGGTCATGATCACGCTGGGCGGATCGGGACCGGTGATGCGCTTCAGCGCTCGGAAAAAGGCTTTCAGCCCCTCGGGCTTGGCGACCTTGCGGGGGTAGGCTGCCCAGAAGCTCTCGAAGGCCCGCTGGGTGTCTCGGGCTTCGGCGAGGACTGCCGTTCGGACCGGCTCCTCGTGCGCGGGTGTAGATATATCCCCGGGTGGGTTGAGTTTTCTTTGAGGGGGTTCGGGGGAACTTTCTTTGTCTAGGGAGGGGTCCGCGGAACCGTCCGGCATGTCCGCGGAACGATCTTTGTTGTCCGCGGACATGTCCATCGTGTCCGCGGACAGTCCGCGGACTTCTGCCCTCTTTCTAGCTTTTCTGACGCGATCCCGCTCTTTACGTTCTCGTGCGTCGCTCCACTGTTCGGGATCGCGATCCCTTTTCGATCGATTGCATGGCGCACAAGCTATCACGACGTTCTCAAGAACATCTTCGCCTCCCTGGGCTCGGGGCTTAACGTGATCGACTTCAAACGGCCCTTCGGTGCAGCCACAGTACCCGCACCTATGACCGTCTCTCGCGAAGGCCATAGCTCTAAGCTTTGGCCACGGGATTTGGCGGGCCTCGCGTTCAGCTTCTGCGGCCATCTCGGCCTTCATCGCCGCGCCGAGCTGTTCGGCGGTGACGCCAGCGGCGATGAGGGCGTCTATGGTGGCGGGGGAAAGGCTCACCCCACCCTCCCTTCAGGTGCCCACGCCTCCAGCCTCAATGCCCACTTGTCGCCGACCGGAACCGGTGGGCGGCGCTGGACCGGCGGTTTAGGGGGGGCGATCTTCCGAACACACGCCTCCTCCAGAAGGCTGATCGCCTCTCGCGTCTCGGCCAGCTCCGCGCGCATCTTGACGGACAGTCTGTTCGCGTCGCCTAAGCCGCCGGCGTAGCTCGGATCGCCATCGACGGTGGCCAGCGCCTCCTCAAGCGCCAGAACCTCCTCCCGCAGCCGGATCAGCGCGTGGTTCACAGCGCGAGCCCGTCCAAGGCGCTGGCGATCTCCTCCAACGTCGGCACCCTGCCTTCCGCCTGACAGCGGAGGTTCAACGTGTAGACGGCCCGCGATCCGGCTGACACGAGCCGTTGCCGCTGTCTCAGGACCTCGTCAGGCTGCTCGACCACCCGAAGGGATCGGGCCCGGTGCGGCTCACGGCTGATCAAACCTCGCCGGCACATGGATGCGACGAGCGAGTGGACTTGGCTCCGGCCGGAGAGTCCGAGAGCGATGCGGATTTCCTCGTAGGATGGCGTGAAGCCGTCAGGCTGGCATTGGAGGAGCTTGATCAGGCGAGACTGAAGTTCCGTCATGTGGCGGCCTTATCGGTAGAGAAGAGTGTGGCCGGCGTCCGCACTGCGAACCGATCCACGTCCGATTGTCTGGAGAGCGCCCTCCGCTGTCCTGGCGCGATCCAGTGGAACTCAGTGTGGCCGTCGTGGTCAGCCGTCCAGACTACCCAGCAGTAGGCGGTCGCCGTAGAGGCGTCTGGGTCCCAACGTCCCTTCGTCATCGGTACGCGCTCGGCGTACTGCGCTATCAGGCGTGGAGGCCGGGGGCCGAACAGTCGACCATGGCGGTCACCGCCTTCTAACCAAGCCGTTCGGACTAGGAGCGCGACACCGCGTCGGGCCCACGGGAGAAGCTGCTCGGCAAAGAGCGCTGCGGTCTTGAACGGCGGGTTCGTGATCGCCCAATCGCAGACCGGCCAATGCTCGATTCGATCGTCGTGCAGATCAAGCGCGCCGATCCAGCCGGGCGCCGCGCCGGGGATAAAGCCCGCGTCGCCTTGCGAATAGTCGAACACGTCACTGGCAACGACTTGGTCGGCCGCCTCGGCGATCACAGCGGCCATGTGCCCCTCGCCGCAAGCGGGCTCCCAAACGACGGCGCTGGAGAACTCCGGGTCAACAGCCTGCAGGATCGGCAGGAAGGCGCGCGTCGCCCATGGCGGCGTGGGGAAGTAGTCCAGGCTGTCCGGCGCTTCCGTCCGGCTCGCCATGACGGCGGTGTGACCCCAAGCTCTCACGGCGCATCCCTGGTCCGCTCGTACTCAGCCAAGGCGGTCTCGAGGCGTTCGGCCCCATGCTGCCCCATGCCGGCGAGGAGCGGGTTGGCGAGCACGTAGGTCAGGAGTTCACGCGCGGCCTTCGCCAAGGCTTCCCCCGCGGCGTAGCGCTCAGCGTGCCAGCTGGCGGCGGAGGGGCGGCTCATGCCGCTCTCCCGAAGAGATCGCCTTGTGGCGTTGGCGTGCGAGCGGCTGGGGCGCTCGTGCCCTCCGGGTCCGCTCTCCCCCTCATCAGATGTTCAGGGGCGTGCTCGCTGCAGAACCAGACGAGATCAGGCCGGGCGGGCGGCCCGAGGCCATGGCCGGCGAAAGGCTCTCCGCATCGGCAGCAGTAGTGAATGAGAGGGCCGGACTTGACCGGCTCGGAGAGAAGCCGGCTCATACTACCCTCGCGTGAGTCGAGGGAGTGCGCAGGTGGCTGTAGTCATCGCTGAATTGGATGGTCGCGAGATCGGCCGATACGACATCCAGCACGGAGGCTGGGCTGGCCGCCGCGGGCACACGCCTGCAAGCGAGGGCGACCTCTACGTCGAGGCTCGCCGCTGCCTCCGCGAGGACGGCTACAGCGAAGACGACGCTGCCCGGACGATCATGCGTATGGCCTGAAAAGGACTTCATGCCGCCCGCTCCACCGCCGACACGCTCGCTTGGTCCGGGTACTCACGGGCGAAGGGTGGACGCCAGCTCGGGCCTGAAGCGAGGAGTTGGTCGCAAGTGACCTCTTCAGGTCGGTAGACTCGCGCGATGTGGCTGCTAAGCGCGAAGGGTATCTTGGCGATCTTGGCGCTGGCGGCTTTGCGACGGGGCGAACTGCTTGGCAGCGAGCATAGGTTCTGATCGAACCATTCCGCGCCCGCGCCCGCGCCCGCGCCCTTGCGGCCCTCGGCCGCTTCTATGCCGCAGTCGCGCGAGGTGAAGCGCGCACCTTTTCCCACATCAGTTCTGCGGCCTGACGCGCCGGCCACCTTAACGCCCTCGACATGTCGATTGACGCTCTCACTCTGGAACGAGCGTCCCGAGCCGTCGAAGCGGAACCCGGGGTTCTTCCTCGCATCGAACGGCCGCGGCAGTAGCGCCGGTACGTCGCCCCAGAGATAGTAGCTGCCGTAGTTCGCCCTAGCCCGGCCCACCCATTCCTGGGCGCCGCGGACGTTCTCCACCACCATTGGGATGTGTCGGCCAGCAACCTCGCTAGCCTCCCGCTGCAGCCTGAACTGAGCGTCGAAGAGGGCGTTGAGCCGGCGGATTAGTTCGCCGGTGTCATCGGCCCGTATGGTCGCCGCCTTGGCTTTCGCTCGGCTCCACGGCATCGCCATGTAGCTGTACTCGGTGCAAGGCGACGAGCTTACGATCAGGTCGGCGTCGGCGATCTCCGAGCCGTGCATTTCGAGGATGTCGCGGACGACCAGCTCACCCGGGTAGCGCTCCTCGCCGTACTCGTGCGCTTCGATGTCGTAGCCGCGGCAGCGCCAGCCTTCGACCAGCAAGCCTTCGGTCCAGCCGCCCAAGCCGCAGAATAGGTCGACGGCAAGCGGACGGCCGCGCGCTTCGCTATTCACCGTCCCGTCCCCCATTTCTTCCGCTCGCGAATCGCGGCCTCCCGCGAGATGCGGGCGTGAGAGAAGAAGTCGCTCATGCCGCCGCTCCCCGCTTCAGCGCTGCGTGGACGTGCTCCAGGACGGTGCAGGCCCGTTCCTGGTCGAGAGCGGCGAGACGGCCGGCCGTGACGGCGAGGAGCGACGCTAAGGCCGCTTCGGGATCCTGCCCTGCGTGGTCGAACATGAAGCGCTCGACGGCGTAGGCGGCCGGAGCGTGAGGCTCAGGGCCCGGGAAGACGTGGACGGTGGCGGTCACGCGATCCCCCTCAAGCCGCGCTGCAGCTCCTTGGGCGAGGTCCGCTTGCCGAAGCCGATGAAGAAGGCGGAGGCGCACGTCGGGCAGTAGCTCCGGCCCGCGACGACGGGCTTGCCGCAGAAGAGCATCAGCTCGGCGTGACCCCGCGGCGGATTGGACATGGGAGCCTTGCAGGTCCGGTCGCTGAGTTTCATTAGGCGGATGAAGGCTCCGGCGGGTGGCGGGGGCGGGA
>CAXUCS010000249.1:0-4329 GCA_964249365.1 uncultured Caulobacteraceae bacterium
CTCCAGCTTCAAGCGGTCACGCCGCCTCGTCCGCGCGGCCGTCGTCCACCTCCAGCGTCACGGTGCGGCCCGGAACCGGGGCGGGGGCCGGCGCGGCCGCGTCCACCTCCAGCCCGAGCGCCTGCATGATGGCGCGAAGTTCCTGGCGGGCGGCCACATGGCTGAGCGAGACGGCCACGGGGCGCACGCTCGCCGACAGGTCGGCGATGGTCAGGCCGAAGGGGAAGAGCTCGCGGTAGATCACCCGGTCGCGCAGGCCCGGGCCGACCCGGAAGCCCACCCGGCGCGACAGCGCCTGCACCCGCTCGTCCAGCCGCTTCCTGTTGCGGCTCTCCGTGGTGGCCAGACGGTTCCTGAGCACCAGCCAGTCGATGGTGCGCCGCTCCTTGGTCAGCCGGGTCTTGCGCGCCTCCCACACCGTTTCCGAATAGAGCGAAGGCTTGGCCAGCTCCATCGTCACGGGGTCGAGGTGGCCCAGCATGTCGAAGTCGACGAAGCTGTCGTTGATGGGGGTGACGATGCGGTCCGCCCGCCCGTGGGCGGCGCGCATCAGGGGGGTGTCGGAGCCGGGCGTGTCGATGATGAGGAAGTCGGCCTGCGGCAGGATCGCCTCGAAGGCCTCGTGGAACCGTTCCACCGCTTCGGCCGGATCGCGCCGGGCGAGCGCGGCGTCGTCCTCCGACAGGGGCTGCCGGAGGGGTGCGGGCAGGGCCACGCCGTTGGCCGCCCCCCACGCCAGGCGGTTGGAGAAGAAGCGCCCCATCGACTGCTGGCGCAGGTCCAGGTCCATCAGCGCCACGGACGCGCCCCCCTGCAGCAGCGCGCAGACCAGGTGCATGGCGACGGTGGACTTGCCCGCCCCGCCCTTCTCGTTGCCGACCACGATGACGTGGGCCGCCTCGGCCATGGGGAGACACTCCGAATCCCTGCGGGTACGCCGCCCCACCAGACTCCTACAGGCGGTGGGGGCGGGTCAACGTCGCTTGACGGCGCGTTAACAAATGGCGCCTGCCGGCTCCTAACGCTGAAGCCTGAACCAGGGGGCGTCCAGATGATGAGCTATTCGCATTTGGGGCCCTCTTTGCAGGCGCCGCCTTCGACCGGCGCCATCGATCAGAGGCCTTGCGCCGCTTTCAAAAGCACCTTTAACATGAATCGGACAGCTGGAACGCGGCGCTGTGAACATCAAGAGCTTGAACGCTTCAGCCGCAAAGTTTAGCAGCTGATGCCGAACGCGTGCCATGTGGCAAAATAAAGCTGGTACTATACACATGACCGAGAAAGAAAACTTTTCTCTGCCCCGTCGCCTTCTAAGGCGTATGTTTCGGCGCGAGTGGAGAAACGAGGCGGAGTACCTCGATGGTTATCTAAGAAATGTCTCAGGTATCATCCATGTAGGCGCCAATCACGGCCAGGAACGCGCCTTCTACGACTCGTTTGGTCTCAATGTGGTCTGGGTCGAAGCGATACCAAACGTTTACGAGGAGCTTCTGCGGAACATAGCGGAACGCCCTCGGCAAAAAGCTTATCAGGCGCTTCTGACCGAGAAGGTGGGGGAGCGGCATTCCTTCAAGATAGCCAACAACGGCGGTGCCTCTTCATCATTGTTCGACTTTGATAAACATGCGGAAATCTTTCCGGATATCGTCTACGAGTCGGAAGTCGAGCTCATAAGCAACACTCTTGAAGCGCTAGTTCACAGCGAGAAGATTGATGTTGACGCTTACCAAGCCTTGACGCTGGATGTGGAAGGAGCCGAGTTGCTCGTGCTCAAAGGGAGCGGAGATCTCTTGCGTCATTTCCGTTATGTAAAGGCTGAGGTGGCGGACTTCACTCCGCGCGTAGGCTCTCCAATTACGGAAGACCTCGTAGCTTACTTGAAGCGGTATGGTTTCGAGGAGCTGATACGGCGTCCCTTCGCGAGTGGCCCTGGCGGCGTCGGCACCTACTGGGACATCGTCTGGAAGAAGAAGCCGCTTGTACCCGTCCTTCAGCGTCCAAGAGGCGCGCGACTACCGCTTATCGCGACCGACGTGTCGGGGGTTGGATGGGATAAGCTGCCGAGCGGTTGACGCCGCCTGGATGGAAGACGCAAACGGGTTCACTGCCGTCGGGCTGGTCACCACGCCCCAAGTTCCCGGAGCTTCAGCGCTAGGTCGCTCGGAACCGCCTCAGTGGCGCCGCTCTCCTCCAGGTACGGGGACGCCTCGTCTGAGGAGGTAGCGCCAGCCCTGGAAGGGGCGTCGCCCAGTGGGGCAACGCGCATGATTGCCTCGGCCACTCAGCGGCTGGCGCGGTCCTCTCCGTGGGCGGGCGGTCGTGTGCGCGCGATCTGCCGCGTCGCGTCAGCTTGAGGCCTTGGAATTAGACGCCTAATCCGAGCTGATGACTACAATTTGGCCGCTATGAGTTTCGTCAGCTACGCCCAGGCCGGCGAGGACGTGCTGCTCTGGCGGGCGCTGGCGTCGCGGGTGCACCACGACGCCGGCTTCTACATCGACGTGGGGGGCCTACGACCCGGACCAGGACTCGGTCACCCGCGCCTTCTACGACTGCGGCTGGCATGGCATCAATGTGGAGCCGGTCCAGGCCTTCCACGAGACCTTCGTCCAGCGCCGGCCACGTGACCTCAACCTGCAGGCCGCCGTGTCCGACAAGGCGGGCAAGGTCGTCTTCCACGAGGTGGTCGGCCACCAGCTCGGGACGATCCGGGACGAGTATGCGGCCAAGCACAGCGCGGCCGGCTTTCCGGTGCGAGCCTACGAGGTGGACGCGCTCACCCTGGCCGACATCTTCGAGCGACATGTTGGCGACAGGACCATCCACTTTTTGAATATTGGCGTCGAGGGTCACGAGGGCGCCGCGCTACGGGGGACGAAGTTTCGTCGCCACCGCCCCTGGGTCCTGGTGGTTGGGGCGACCGAGCCGAACCGGCTCGATATCCCGACGCACGACGAATGGGACCGCGACGTGCGCCGGGCCGGCTACATCTACGCCGGGACGGTGCTGCCGAACCGCTACTACGTGGCGCGCGAGCACGCCGAGCTCGCACCCTGTTTCGCCCTTCCGCCGGACGACTACGAGCGGGCGGGCTCGGTCGGCTACCGCATGCACCTGGAAACGGAGGTGGAGGCGCTGCGGGGCGAGCTGGAGGCGGTCAGACGCTTCCCCGGCCGGACCATGGCGCAGGCCCGCCCGCTCGCGACCGAGGGGCGGAGCCTGTTCATCGGCTGCGCGACCGACAAGCGGTTTGTCGAGCCGACCGCGGTCATGCTGACCTCGCTCGACCTCAACGGCGACGTCCCCGAGGCGGTGGTCGTGGTGGCCGGCTTCGGCCTGGACGAGCAGGACCAGGCCAGGCTGAAGGCGGGCGCCGGCCGCCTGGCCGAGCAGATGCGCTTCTTCGACGTGACCCGCGAGATGCTCCACGAGGTCGATCCGGAGGGGTTCACCGACCAGTACCCGCCCGCGGTGCTCGGCCGGCTGCTGATCGCCGACTACATCGGCGACCAGGACGGGCGGCTCCTGACGCTGGACAGCGACATGATCGTGAACACCAGCCTCCTGCCGCTGTTCGAGATGGACATGGAGGGCGAGTTCTTCGCCGCGGTGCAAGACCCGCCGCGCACCGACGACCTGAACTATTTCAACTCGGGCCTGACCGTCTGCGAGCTCCGGACCTACCGCTCCCACGACGTCGGCCGGCGGGCGCTGGCCTTCATCGCCGAGCACAGGCCCTCGCTCCCCGACCAAGACGCGCTGAACGACGTGATCGGCCACTCCTGGCGGCGCCTCGACCGGTCGTGGAACGCCTTCGGCTACTCCGACCAGGTCAGGTTCGGCGCCGAGGAGTATGAAGGGGCCAGGGTTGCGCACTTCTGCGGCTGGAAGCCGTGGGACTATGCGGGCCATCCCGCCCGCGCGCTCTACAACCGCTACCTCGCCGTCCTGCGTGGGCGTATGGCGGAGGCGGACATCTCCGAGCCCACCCTGCGGTCCTTCGTGGCCGGATGCTACGACCTCTTCCTCGGCCGTGAGGTGGAGTCGATGACGCCGGTGGACGAGCGCAAGGGCTGGTCGCGCCGCCGGATCGTCGAGAGCGTGGTCGTGTCCGACGAGTTCCGCTGCGACGTGCTGCCCACGCTCCTGGCCGGAGGCGGCTTCCCGCACGGCCGCTTTCCGGGGCAGCCGTCGCTGCGCCAGCGCCTGTGGGTCGCCGACGAGCTGGACCTCGCCGCCCCCGCCAGGGCCGAGGCCGAGCGGAGCGCGACCTGGCCGGAGCTGCTCGGCGCGATCTTCGCCGATCCGGCGTTCCGTCCGATGCTGGAC
>CAXUCS010000250.1:0-4305 GCA_964249365.1 uncultured Caulobacteraceae bacterium
GTCCTGGCCCGCGACGTCCTGCTGGCGACCGAGCCGCCCCGGGGCCTCTCCGCGCGCAACGTCCTTCCCGCCCGCATCGTGAGCCTGGCGCCGCCCCGACCCGACGGGGTCGTGCTCGTGCGGCTCCGCCTCCAGGGCGGCGGCGCCGTCCTCTCCGCCGTGACGCGCGACGCGGTGGCGGACCTCGCCTTGGCCGCCGACGTAGCGGTGTTCGCCGTTCTGAAGTCGGTGGCTGTGGAAGGTCTCGCACCCGGCGGTCTCCTGCAGGCCCTGGAGGCCTGACCAGCCGTTGCGGTCCTGTCACACAGCTTACCTGTTTGGCAACAAATGATATCGTAGCGTGCGCGGGTCGAGTTTGGAGCGTCCATGCGAACCTCGCTTTCGCGAAATTTCCTGCTGGGCGTCGGCGCGACTTCGGTCGTGTTCACCATCACCGCCGCCCTGTCCGCCTTTGTCGTGTTCCAGTCGGAGCTGGCGCACAGGCAGGTCGACTTCATGTCGCAGTATGTGCGGGAGCGGACGGAGAACCTGGACCGCCGCTTCTCCAACGTGCTCGCCCTGCAGCGCTCGGCGGTGGCGGCGCTGGACCGGAGGGAGGCGCTCCTGAAACCCGGCGAGGCCGAGCGGCTCCTCGACCACGATTTCCCTCTCCAAGCAGACGGCACCCGGCGCAGCGAGCCGGCCGACTTCGACGGGCGGGTCTCGCCGGGCGGGCGGCTCGTCTACGGCATGGGCGCCTTCCTGGCCAACGGCCGCCACATGGACGAAGCCGACGTGCGCGCCCTCGTCAGCGCCTATCCGATCGTTGCGACCTTCGGCCCCGCCCAGCACGGCGAGTATGACAACTTCTACTTCTTCACGCCCCGCAACCGCTTGGTGATGTTCGGGCCGGATCGTCCCGACCATCTCCTGTTCTACCGGCGCACGGCGCCGGCCGATCTCGACTTCAGCGGCCAGGAGATGGCCCGTTTCGTCCTGCCGGCCGCCGATCCGGAGCGGGCGACCCGCTGCACCTCGCTGCAGCGGCTCATCCAGGAGAAGGCGGCGGCCCGCGTAGGCACCGCATGCGTTACCCCGGCCTATGTCGCGGGTCGCTACGTCGGCGCCTTCGGCTCCACCATCAACGTCACCGGCTTCTTCGCCGACGCGGTGCATGAGACCCTGCCGGGCGCGACCAACCTGATCCTCAGGAGCGACGGCGCGCCGCTCGCCTATCCAGGCTCGGTCTCCCGTGCGGGCGCCACCGAGCGGCAGGTCGCCGACTACGCCCGCCGCTTCGGCCTGCGGACCCTGGCCGAAAGGGCGCGCGCCGGCGGGCGCCGCTACGGCGTCATGAGGAGCCCCGACGGCAAATCGCTGGTCGCCTACGGCCGCCTGAGCGGGCCGGACTGGTATGTCATGCTAGTCTATCCGGCCGCCGCCGTGTCCGCCTCGGCGGCGCGCTCGGCCTTCGTGGTGCTGGCGCTGGGTCTCTTCGCCTCGCTCCTGCAGACGCTGGCCATGATGCGCATGGCGCGACGCGCCATCGTGCGGCCGCTACAGGCGCTCGCGCGCTCCAGCGAGGTGCGCTCGGCCGCCGCCGAGCTGGACGCCCGCGGCGACGAGATCGGCGTCCTGGCCCGCGCGCTCCGCGCCGAGCGCGACCGCGCCGACGAACTCCTCGCCTCGCTGGAGCAGCGGGTAGGGGAGCGCACCGCCGAACTGGAGAAGGCCAATGCGGAGAAGTCCCGCTTCCTGGCCAATATGAGCCACGAGCTCCGGACGCCCCTGAACGGCGTCATCGCCGTCTCCGAAACCCTGGCGCGGGAGCAGGCGACGCCGCGCGGCGTCGAGCTGGCGCAGCTGATCGCCTCGTCCGGGCGGCTGCTGGAGCGCGTCCTGACCGACATCCTGGACTTCTCCAAGATCGAGGCGGGGGAGATGCTGCTGGAGCGCCGCCCCTTCGACCTGGAGCTGGTCGTGTCGCGGGTCGCCGAACTGCACCGTGCATCGGTGGAGGCCAAGAAGGTGGCGCTGGTCTGGCAGGTGAGCGAGGCGGCGCACGGCTGCTACCTCGGCGATGGCGTGCGGCTGACCCAGGTGCTCTCCAACCTCCTCGGCAACGCGGCCAAGTTCACCGAAGCGGGCGAGGTCCGGCTGCTCGTGGACCGGGTCGACGGCGCCGTGCGCTTCCGGGTCGTGGACACCGGCATCGGCTTCGACGAGAGCGTGAAGGCGCGGCTGTTCCATCGCTTCGAGCAGGCGGACCTTTCGATCCGCCGCCGCTTCGGGGGCACGGGGCTGGGCCTGGCCATCTGCCGTTCGCTCGTGTCGCTGATGGGCGGGGCGATCGATGCGGAGTCGACGCCCGGCAAGGGCGCGGTCTTCACCGTCCTCCTGCCGCTGGAGCCCGCGGAGGCGGCCCCGGTCGCCGAGGACGCCGTGCACGATCCCGCCGAGCTGCCGGGGCTCCACGTGCTTCTGGCCGAAGACCATCCGACCAACCAACGCGTGGTCCGGCTGATCCTGGAGGCGGTGGGGGTGGAGCTGACGGTGGTGGAGAACGGCGCCCTGGCGCTGGCGGCCTTCGCCGAACAGCGCTTCGACCTGGTGCTGATGGACATGCAGATGCCGGAGATGGACGGGCTGACGGCGACCGCCCAGCTTCGCGCCCTTGAACGCGCGTCCGGCGCGCCGCGCACGCCGGTGATCATGCTGACCGCCAACGCGCTCGACGAGCACGTCCAGGCGAGCCTTCAGGCCGGCGCCGACCTCCATATCGCCAAGCCGCTCCGCGCGGACGAGCTCCTGGACGCCATCGCCGCCCTGACCTCGGGCGAGGCGGAGCCCGACGGACGGATGGTGGCTGCGGCTTGAGGCGGCGGGCTCAGCGTCGCTTGGCCGCCGTCGCCGCGTCCTGCACCTCCGTACGCGGCAGGTCCTCCAGCAGGAGGTAGCCCCGCCCCTGGTCGTCCAAGAGGCCGAAGTTGTAGTCGGCCCGTTTCAGATAGGCCTTCAGCGTCAGCCGCCCGGCCAGGCTGTCGTCGGCCGAGCGCACCGGTTCGGCGTCGTTGATCAGGCCATAGGGCGCCGCGCCCTGCAGGTCGGTGGAGAGTTTGGTGCGGTCGTCGGTGGGATTGTTATCGGTGCTCGCCGCGGAGGCGTTAAGCTCCGGCACCAGGTCTTTCTCGTAATAGGCGATCTCCGTATCGGTCACGAGGCCGTCGCCATTCCTGTCCAGCACGTGGAAGAAGGCCTCCGCGTCCGAGCGGAACTCGGCCTTGTCGAGCTTGCCGTCGCCGTTGCGGTCGGCCGCCTTGAACCACTGCACCACCGCGTAGGGCTGGCCGGAGACGGAGCGGAACGGCTGGCCGGAGGGCGCGATGAAGAGGTGCTGCTCCTCCAGCGGGGTGGTCTGTGGCCGCCGGACGGGAGCGCTCCAGGCGGGCGTGACAAGGGCGAGGCCGGCCAGGACCGGCGCGAAGAGGGCGGCGCGCATCATGGTTCTCTCTTCTAGGGACGCGGCAGGCGGGGCGCCAGCGGCCGCGTCGCCGCCCTTGATCTCGTGGAGGTCAGGCCGCAGAGCCGGGGGAGATGAGCGACCGCCTCCTGCCCCATGACGCCGCGCTGGAGCGGTTGAAGACGCTCCATCCCCAGCTGATCGACCTGTCGCTCGGGCGGGTCCGCCGCCTGCTGGCCGCGCTCGGCCACCCGGAACACCGGCTCCCGCCCGTGGTCCACGTCGCCGGAACCAACGGCAAGGGCTCGACCGTGGCCTTTCTCCGCGCGATCGGGGAGGCCGCGGGGCTCAGGGTCCACGCCTTCACCTCGCCCCACCTCGTGCGTTTCAACGAGCGCATCCGCCTCGCCGGCGAGCTGATCGGCGATGAGGCTCTGATGCAGCTCCTCGACGAGGTGGAAGCCACCAATGCCGGCGAGCCGATCACCTTCTTCGAGGCCACCGCGGCCGCCGCGCTCAAGGCCTTCGCCGACCAGCCGGCCGACCTCTGCCTGGTGGAGGTGGGGCTGGGCGGCCGCTACGACGCCACCAACGTCTTCCACGCGCCCGCGCTCACGGTGATCACGCCGGTCGACTACGACCATCGCGAGTACCTTGGCGATACGCTGGAGCTGATCGCCGGGGAGAAGGCGGGCGTGCTGAAGCCCGGCCGCCCCGCGGTCGTCGCCCGCCAGCCTCCGCCGGCGCTGGCGGTGATCGAAGCCGAGGCCGAGCGGCTCGGCGCGCCCCTCATCCTCGCCGGGCGCGACTTCGACGCCTACGCGCAGAACGGGCGGCTGGTGTTCCAGGACGAGGCCGGCCTCCTG
>CAXUCS010000251.1:0-4301 GCA_964249365.1 uncultured Caulobacteraceae bacterium
GCGGCCCTGAAGGCGCAGCTCGCCGAGACCAAGCCGCTCGCCGAGGTGCTGTTCGCTCGCGAGCGCGCCGCCGCTGGCGAGCTCGACACGCCCGAACGGAGGGCCGGCTTCAAGGCGTCACTCCGCAAGCTGGCCGGGATGATCTCGGACCCGGACGTGGCGCAAGCCTACCGTGACGATCTTCAGCTCCGGCTCCAGGCGGTACTGCCCGAGCCGGCGCGCGGCCGATCGCCCGTCACGCCCGGCTACCCGCAGAGGTTTAGTCGACCTCTTCAGGCGCAGTATGGAGCCAGCACCGACGGCAAGGCGGCGGCGCATCGTTTGGCCCGGGCGCTTCTACCGGCGGCTTCAGCCGCGACATTGGCGCTGGTCCGCTCCCCCGAGCTTCTCGACCTGCATCTCGAGACGCTGGAGGCCTTCGGCGTCGGCTCGCCGGCGCTCGACGCCTTCGTAGAGATCCTCGTGCAGGTTCGATTGGCGGACCCTGCAGCCGGGTCGGCGAAGGTGCGCGCTGACCTTGGCCGGAAGGGGCAAGGGCCGATGCTGGACGCCCTCGCGACCGCGGCCGCCCATTCCGGCGCTCCGTTCCTCAGGCCAGACCTGCCGTTCGAGGAGGTGCGGACGCTCTGGGCACGGCTCCATCATGCCCTGCTCCGGATGGCGGTGCTGGAACGCGAGACGGAGCGGCTCAAGGTGACGATGACTGACGACCCGTCCGCCCTGGCGGAGCTCCACCGGATCAAGACCGAGCGAGACGCTCTGCGGCGAGAGCTCGCATCCGGAGAGCTGTGGGATTTGCCGCCCTGAGCGGGGCGGCTTAGTTCAGCCTTGCGCCCAGCCGCTCCTCGAACGGGCTTCCTCGCCAGGGTGCGATGACGTCATGGAAGCGACGGGTCGCCGGGCTGGCCTGGTGAGCCTGGTAGGCCGCCTGGTCCCGCCAGACCTCGATGACGTCGAAGTGGTTGGGCCTGAGTTCCTGCATGGCGTCGACCTGGAGGGCTCCGGGTTCAGCCTTGGCGCCCGCCACGTAGCGGCGGATGGCCGCCGCGGCCTCGGCCGTGTGGTCCTGGGTCACGTCCACATGGCCGAGCACGTAGACGGGGCGGCTCGGGTCGGGAGCCTGGACGACCGGCTGCGCGTCCGCGGTGGAGAGCGAGCCGGCCAGGATGACGGTCGCCAGCATGAGCGATGCAGACTTCGCCATGATCACCTACCCCCACCTGACGCCAGCCACTCCGACCGGCTACTCGTCTTCTGCGCCTTGCACCTCCACCGAGGTCGACCCGCCCAGGCCCTCGTAGCGCCGAGCCGCCAGCCACTGCAGCCGCTTGGCTTGGGTCAGGAGCACGCGTCGCAGACCGCCCTGCACCTTGCGCTCGGAGATGACCTGCGCAAGCCGCGAGATGATCAGGGCGCGCCGCGCCAGGCGGAAGTCCGGATGCGAGCGGATGGCCAGGACGCGCTCGGAGACGATGCGGCCGCGGTGCGAAGGCGGGGCCTCGACTGTCAGCCGGCCGAGCGGCGGGTCCTTCTCGTTCAGGATCGCCTTGAACTCCGAATGGGCGATCGCCCGCTCGGTCACCAGACGCTCCAGCGCGTCGAGGTGCTGGCGCGCGGCCGCGCCCGCCTCCTTGCCGGCGACGTCCTGGAACTGCGGCAGCGGCCAGACCTCGATGTCGAGCACCTCGAAGGGGTCGAGCACCGACATGGCGACCGCATCGGTCCGCTGATTGGTGAGGTGTCTGCGGATGCGGGTGCGCAGGCGCTCGTTGGTCTGGCCGACGTAGATCGGCTCGCCGTCGTAGTCGAAGAAGGCGTAGACGCCCCAGCGGAAGTCCCCGACCCGGGCCACTTCGCCGGAAGGCAGGGTGAACGGACTGTCGAGGAAGCGGAGGAGGTTCTGCCGAAGGTCCTCGGTCTCGAACGGCGGGACGTTCAGGGCGTCCGGGTTGGCGCGCCCGAACAGGTCGCTCACGCCACCCGGCTCCGCCGCTCCGCTCGCCCGACCAGGGGCTCCAAGAGGTGGCGGGCGAGGTGGCGCACGACGTCCACCACCAAGCCATCGCCGGTGAGGTGGTAGGCTTCGTTGTAGGATCGCGGCAGCCGGTAGCTGTCCGGCAGACCCATCAGCCGGGCCGTCTCGCGGGCGGAGATCAGGCGCGAGCGGATCACAGGGCCGTCCACCACCAGGATCTGCTGACGGCTGGAGCCGCCGGCGGGCGTCCGGAGGCACCCGGAGACGTCGTCGAAGCGCACCTCGGCCCGCTGCACCTTGCGCCCGTGCTCGTCCAAGCGCGTGCGGCGGTAGACGCCGCCGACCATCCGCCGGCCCGCGCGCATGGCCGCGGTCACCTTGGCGAGGTTGGTGGCCGACATCATGGCCAGGAGCTGCTTGGTCTCCGCGTCGCTCTTCCAGCTGACGCTGTCCGGCCGCTCCTCGACCAGGTGCGCCAGGGTGCGCACCCGATGGCTGGGCGGCGGCAGGTTCCACCAGAGCTGCCGGGCCTGGAGCGGCTCGGGCAGGCGCTCCACCGCGCGCACCAGGCCGCGGCTGTGGAAGGGCGGCAGCGGCGCGGGCGAGAGGAGGGCCGGGTCGAGGGGCACGCCGGCGCGCACGCCTACGATGAAGAGGCGCGGGCGCGACTGCGGCACGAACAGCTCCGCGTCGATGACCAGCGACCCCGACCGGTAGCCGTGGCGCTCGAAGGTCGAGCAGATGGCCTCGAAGTCCACGCCGTCGTGGGAGGTCAACGTCCCGCAGACGTTCTCCATGGCGATGACCTCCGGCGCGCGCCCGCCCTCGATCAGCTCCGCCATGACGCGCCAGAAGGGGTAGAAGGTGCCGGACCGCTCGCCCTTGAGCCCTCCACCGAGGCCGGCCAGCGACAGGTCCTGGCAGGGGAAGGAGCCCCAGGCCAGCTCCGCGCGATCGGGCAGGTCTGCGCCCCGAACCTCGCGCACGTCGCCGACCTTCAGCTCGTCGACGCCGAAGTTGGCCTGGTAGGCGGCGGCCTTCTTGAAGTCGAAGTCGTTGGCGAACAGGCACGACCACTCCGGCCCGAGGCCAAGCCGGGCCATGCCGCCGCCGGCGAAGAACTCGTAGAAGCTAGGCATCGCGGCGAGCCGCCGAGCTGCGCGCGTCGGCCGTCTCGCGGGCGAGCTTCTCCGCGACGGCCTCGCTGATCCAGGTGTTGCGCGAGACCGCGCCGGGGCGCGAGGCGCAGGCCGCATCGATGGCGGCGAAGGTGTCGGCGGGCAGGCGCAGGCTCGTGCGGTCCTGAATCCTCAAATCGTCAGGCATGGCGCCAGCTTGGCGCCATGCGCTGCTCGGGTCGAGGCGGTGAGAGGCCCGACGATCCAGGCCTACGTCCGGGTCTGTCGTGAGTAGGGCGTCTTCTAGCGTCGCCACGCCGGAGGCAGCCTATGGCTCACTTCACCCGCATCGACGAACAGGCCTGGCGCGCCTTGGCGCAGGCGGCGTCCGACCCAGACGCCTCGCCCGAGCTCCTGCTGGCGCGGGTCAAGGCCACAGCCGGTCGGTCGATCCCCTGCGAGCGGCGGCGAGACCAGAGCGCGTTCGTCGCCCTGCAGGCTCTGGCGCGCGCGGCAGGTGAGGGCACGAAGGCGCGGCGGAATCGACTCTCGGAGTGCCTTGCGGACCTGGCGGCGGATTGCGCCGAGGTCGCCGGATGGAGCCTCCGGCGAGAGAGCCTGCGGATGACAAGTGTCGCGCTGTCGACGGCGTCGCTGGAGCTCTTCGCCGCTTGAGGGCGCTCAGGCTAGGCGGCGGGCGCTGATGATCTGGACTGGCGGGGAAAGCATCTGTCCTCGCATGACGGGGTTGCGCGCCTCCTGGCCGGTTGGACTGGCGAGGATGGCGCGCACGACGTCCATGCCGTCGACCACGCGACCGAAGGCGGCGTAGCCCGCGTTGTCGCCAGGCGCGCCTGGATGGGCGTCGAGATAGCCGGCCGGACCCGAGCAGATGAAGAAGTCCGCCGTCGCCGTCCCGGGCGTATCACGCCGCGCCATAGAGATCGTCCCATCCAGGTGCAGCAGCCCTGTCGCTGTCGTGCTCTCGTGGGCGATCGGCGGCAGGAGCTTGGCGGGATCGTTCTGAAGGCCGCCCTCGATCAGTCCGGCTCCTGGCCTGCCCGCCGCCTTCGCGGCTCGGTAGAAGCTGGACCCATCGTAGCGGCCAGTCTCGACATAGCGGAGGAAGTTGGCGGCGGTGACCGGCGCCCGGTCGGCCCTGAGCCCAACCAAGATCAAGCCCAGGGCCGTCTGCAGCTGGACTTGTG
>CAXUCS010000252.1:0-4299 GCA_964249365.1 uncultured Caulobacteraceae bacterium
CTCCAGGACATGCTGCCCGGGGGCAAGCCGCCGCGCATCGCCGCCGATTTCGAGAAGCGCGTAGAGATGATCCCCATGCGCGACGGGGTGAAGCTCTACACCGTCATCATGATCCCCCGGGGCGCCCAGAACGCCCCCATCGTCCTCACCCGCACGCCTTACAACGCCGCCAAGCGGGTGGAGCGCGCCGACAGCCCCTCGCTGCTGGCCAGCCTCTCCATGGGCGACGCCCAGTTCGTGCGCGCCGGCTACATCCGCGTGTTCCAAGACATCCGCGGCAAGTACGGCTCTGAGGGCGCCTATGTCATGACCCGCCCGCCGATCGGGCCGCTAAACCCGACGAACACCGACGACACCACCGACGCCTACGACACCATCGACTGGCTGGTGAAGCACACGCCGGAGTCCAACGGGCGGGTCGGCATGATCGGCTCCTCCTACGAGGGCTGGACGGTGGTGATGGCGCTGCTCGGCCCCCACCCGGCGCTCAAGGTCGCCGCGCCGGAGAGCCCCATGGTCGACGGCTGGATGGGCGACGACTGGTTCCACTACGGCGCCTTCAGGAACCCCAACCTCGACTACATCACCGGCCAGACCACCAAGGCGGGGGAGGGCGATCCCGCGCCGCGCGACGCCTACGACGACTTCACCGGCTTCCTGCGCGCGGGCTCGACGGCGAGCTGGGCGCAGGCCCACGGAGTCCAGGCCTATCCCTTCCTGCAGCGCCAGGAGCAGCACGCCGCCTATGACGGCTTCTGGCAGGGCCAGGCGCTCGACCACCTGATCACCCAGCACCCCTGCACCGTGCCCACCATGTGGGAGCAGGGGCTGTGGGACCAGGAGGACATGTGGGGCGCCATCCACAGCTGGAGCGCGCTGAAGGCCAAGGGCTGCCAAGCCAACAACTACCTGGTGATGGGCCCCTGGCGCCACAGCCAGGCCAACTACGACGGCAGCCAGCTCGGCCCCCTGACCTTCAAGGGCGACACGGCCACCGAGTGGCGCGAGACGGTGCTCCTGCCCTTCTTCGACCAGTACCTGCGGCCCGGCGCGCCCAAGGCGGACACCCCGCCGGTCTACATCTATAACACCGGCGAGAACCACTGGGACCGGCTGAAGCGCTGGCCGCTCGCCTGCGACCAGGGGTGCGCGGCGCCCATGCAGGCGCTCTATCTGCAGCCGGCCTTGGGGCTGGCGTTCAGCGCGCCATCGGGTGGGAGCGACGCCTACGTCTCCGACCCGGCCAAGCCGGTGGGCTACCTGCCGCGCCCGGTGCGCTTCGCCGACCACGAGGCCTGGACCAAGTGGCTGACCCAGGACCAGCGCTTCGTGGAGAACCGGGGCGACGTGCTGATCTATTCCACGCCCGTGCTCGACCACCCGGTGCGCATCTCCGGCGCGCCGATGGCCGACCTCTATGCGGCGACGACTGGTACCGACGCCGACTGGGTGGTGAAGCTGATCGACGTCTACCCCGACCAGCCGGCCGACAAGCCGGAGATGGGCGGCTACGAGCTGCCGGTCTCGGAGGACATCTTCCGCGGCCGCTACCGCGAGAGCTTCGAACACCCGAGCGCCATCCCGGCCGGCCAGGTGCAGCGCTACCGCTTCGCCCTGCCGACCACCAACCACGTCTTCCAGCCCGGCCACCGCATCATGGTCCAGGTGCAGTCCAGCTGGTTCCCGCTCTACGACAGGAATCCGCAGACCTACGTGCAGAACATCTTCTTCGCGGAGGCAGGCGACTACCAGAAGGCCACGCAGACGGTGATGCACGCCCCGGGCGCGGCGAGCGCGGTGTGGCTGCCGGTGGTCGCGGCGAAGTAGCGCTGGCCTGCTTGCCGCCTACGAACGGACGTTGCGAGCGTCGGAGTCGGGTGGGGAGCGAATCTTCCCCCGTCATCGGCATGAGCTGTGATGGCGCGGAGCGTGATGTTCGTCATATTGCCTAGTAAACCTGTAGGGCGCTGGTCATGCTCGAAAACCTTCGCGAAATTAGTCGCAGTTTTTGCCGCTTCGCTGAAAACGAGGCGGAAGGCCGCTCACCGCTTTACGCCGACTTATCGCGACACATTGCCAGCGATGAAGCTGTCCTAGACTTTCTGGCCCATCTGCCGCCAACGAAAAGACAGCCAAACCTGCTTCTGGCTAGCTTCCGCTCGCTACTTGGGACGCCTGCCAACTGGTCTGACTTCAAGGCGGGGCTTCACGCCAACGAGGCCAGTTTATCAGCCCGCATCATGGAGCGCTCGACCCAGACCAACGAACCCGCACGCTGCGCCACCCTGCTGCCGCTGCTCGCGAGGCTCAAAGGCCCTCTGGCCTTGATCGAGGTCGGAGCGGCGGCGGGGCTGTGCCTCCTGCCTGAACGCTATATGTATGACTTTTACGGCCGGCGCGTGGCGCAGGAGAACGAGCCCGATCCGCCCGTATTTCGTTGCCGCGCAAGCGCCTCAACCCCCATCCCGGATGCCGTGCCGGAAATCGTATGGCGCGCCGGCCTTGACCTGCACCCCCTTGACCCGCTCGACGATGGTCAGATGGAGTGGCTGGAGACCCTGGTCTGGCCTGGCCAGGAGGAGAGGCTAGCCAACCTGCGCAAGGCCGTGGCTATCGCGAGGCGGTCTCAGGTCCCCCTCGTCAGAGGAGACCTAACACGCGACCTCCAGGCCCTCTGCTCCCAGGCACCGTCGGGCGCGACCACAGTCGTCTTCCACTCAGCCGTCCTCGCCTATGTCCAGTCTCAAGCCGAGCGCGAACAGTTCGCTGCGATGGCGGTGGAAGTAGCCGACCACTGGATCGCTAACGAGTCGCCGACCGTCTTCCCCCAAATAGCTCCAAGCTCAGAGGCGCCCCGGCCGGGGGCGTTCCTACTGTCGTTGGATGGCGAGCCGTTCGCGTGGACCGACCCTCATGGAGCGTCTATCGACTGGCTGCACTGAAGGCGTGCTGTGAGGCATGTCGGTTTTGGTCGATCTGTGCCCGTTGCATTCGGCAGGTGAGCGGACCCGTGGCCGCCCACGCTCACCCCGCGAAGGGGTCCTGCATCAGGATGGTGTCGTCGCGCTCGGGGCTGGTGGAGAGGAGCGCGACGGGGGCGCCGACCAGCTCCTCGATGCGGCGGACGTATTTGACGGCGGCGGCGGGGAGGTCGCGCCAGGAGCGGGCGCCGGCGGTGGAGCCGCTCCAGCCTTCCAGCGACTCGTAGACGGGGTCGCAGGCCGCCTGGTCGGTCATCCCGGCGGGCAGGTGATCGAGCGCGCGCGCGCCCACGCGGTAAGACGTGCAGATCTTCAGTTCGGGCAGGCCGTCCAGCACGTCGAGCTTGGTCAGCGCCATGCCCCGGATACCGTTGATCGCGATCGTCTGGCGCACCAGCACCGCGTCGAACCAGCCGCAGCGGCGCGCCCGCCCCGTCACCACGCCGAACTCGCGCCCCACGGTCCCGAGGTGCTGGCCGACCGCGTCGGAGAGCTCGGTCGGGAAGGGGCCGGAGCCGACGCGGGTGGTGTAGGCCTTGACGATGCCGAGCACATAGCCGACCCGCCCGGGCCCCACGCCGGAGCCCGCCGCCGCTTGGCCCGCCGCGGTGTTGGAGGAGGTGACGTAGGGATAGGTGCCGTGGTCGACGTCCAGGAGCGTGCCCTGCGCCCCCTCGTAGAGGATGCGTCGGCCGGCGCGGGCCGCCTCGTCCAGCACGCGCCAGGCCGGCTGCGCGTAGGGCAGCACGCGGGGCGCCAGCGCGAGGAGCTCGGCCTTCAGCGCGGCCGCGTCCACCTCGGGCAGGCCGAGCCCCTGGCGGAGCGGGCGGTGGTGGGCGAGGAGGCGCGGCAGCTTGAGGTCGAGTGCGGCGGGGTCGGCGAGGTCGGCCACGCGGATGGCGCGCCGTCCCACCTTGTCCTCGTAGGCCGGGCCGATGCCGCGCCCGGTGGTGCCGATCCTGGCCGCGCCCGCCTCCTCCTCGCGCGCCTGGTCGAGGTCGCGGTGCAGCGGCAGGATCAGGGCGGCGTTGTCGGCCAGGATCAGGAGGTCGGGATCGACCTTGACCCCTTGCGCCTGCAGCCGGGCGATCTCGTCCAGGAGGTGGGCGGGGTCGACCACCACGCCGGAGCCGATCACCGACGGCTTGCCCTGCACGAGCCCTGAGGGCAGGAGCGAGAGCTTGTAGACCTTCTCGCCGACCACCAGGGTGTGGCCGGCGTTGTGGCCGCCCTGGAAGCGCACCACCAGATCGGCGCGGTTGGACAGCCAGTCGACGATCTTGCCCTTGCCCTCGTCGCCCCACTGGGCGCCGACGAC
>CAXUCS010000253.1:0-4296 GCA_964249365.1 uncultured Caulobacteraceae bacterium
ACCTCGAAGTCGGCAGGCTCGGGGCCTTCGGCGCGGGGCAGGTGGGGCATGGGGGGCTCGGCGTTGACGGCGGCGACAATGCCGACCCCGAGCCGGCCTTGTCAAAGGGCGGCTGGAACGCTCGGTCGCGGGGGCGCGCTTTGCCTGCGAAGACAGGAGGACGCCATGGCGAACGAGGAAGGCCCGGAGGCCAACAAGGAGGCCCGCGACGACGCGGCGGGCAAGACCCCCAAGCAGCAGGCCAAGGAAGGCAAGAAGTTCATGGAGGACGAGCGCAAGCGCGAACTCCCCAAGGACAGCTGGCCCGGCAAGGACGAGCATTGAGGAGCGCGCCCGCTCGCGCATCCGGACGCCCCGCCGCCGGCGGGGCGCTCCGCCTGGTGCTGGGCGACCAGATCAGCGACGGGCGACTCTCCTCGCTCCGAGACCTCGACCGGCGGCGCGACGTGGTGCTGATGGCCGAGGTGATGAGCGAGGCGAGCTACGTCCGCCACCACCAGCAGAAGTTCGTGCTGGTCTTCTCCGCCATGCGCCAGTTGGCCGAGCGGCTGCGCGAAGGCGGTGCGGTGGTGCGCTACATCCGGCTGGACGATCCCGGCAACACCCAGACGCTGCCTGGCGAGGTGCTGCGGGCGCTGGAGGGCCAGCCGTTCGAGCGGGTGGTGGTGACCGAGCCCGGCGAATGGCGGCTCGTGCAGGCCTTCGACGAACTGGCGCTGGCCTCGCCCGTCCCGGTGGAGGTGCGCCCAGACGACCGCTTCATCTGCGCCCGCGCGGAGTTCGAGCTCTGGGCGGGGGAGCGCTCGGAGCTCAGGATGGAGTTCTTCTACCGCGAGATGCGGAAGAAGACGGGCGTGCTGATGGACGGCTCATCGCCCGTCGGCGGCCGCTGGAACTTCGACACGGAGAACCGGAAGCGCCTGCCCGCCGGCAAGGCCATCCCCCAGCGCCACATGATCGAGCCGAACGGGCTCACCCGCCAAGTGATGGGCGAGATGCGCGCGCGCTTCCCCGACAACTTCGGGACGGTGGACGCCTTCAACTATCCGACCAACCCGCAGGAGGGGGAGGCCGCGCTCCACCACTTCATCACCCGCCACCTTCCCGAGTTCGGCGACTGGCAGGACTTCATGCGGACCGGCGAGCCCTGGATGTGGCACGCCCACATCTCCGCCGGCATGAACCTCGGCCTGATCGATCCGCTCGACGCCTGCCGCCGGGCGGAAGCGGAGTACCGCGCCGGGCGCGCGCCCTTGAACGCGGTAGAGGGGTTCGTGCGCCAGATCCTGGGCTGGCGGGAGTACGTGCGCGGCGTCTACTGGCTCAAGGGACCGGACTACAAGCACACCAACGCCTTATCCGCCGACCGCAAGCTGCCGTGGATGTACTGGTCCGGCGAGACGGATATGGCCTGCGTGGCGGACGTGGTCGCCGTCACCCGCGACCACGCCTACGCCCACCACATCCAGCGGCTGATGGTGACGGGCAACCTCGCCATGCTCTTGGGCGTCCATCCCGACGAGATCAACGACTGGTACATGGTCGTCTACGCCGACGCCTACGAGTGGGTGGAGCTTCCCAACACCCACGGCATGGCGACCTTTGCCGACGGGGGCGCTGTGGGCTCCAAGCCCTATGCGGGCTCGGGCGCCTACATCAACAAGATGAGCGACTACTGCGGCCGCTGCCACTACGAGGTGAAGGACCGCCTGGGCGACAAGGCCTGCCCCTTCAACGCGCTGTACTGGGACTTCTTGATCAGGAACGCCGCCAAGCTGGAGGGCAACCGCCGCCTCGCCATGCCCTACCGCGCCATCGAAAAGATGGAGCCGGCCGTGCGCGAGGCGATCACGAAGAAGGCGGAGGCGACGAAGACTGCTCTGGGGGCTGTGCGGCGGTAGCGCCCCCTTGATCTCCCGTCATCGCGGCCGGAGCGCAGCGGAGAGTCGGAACCCAGCGGCTCCGCCCGTTGTGCTGCTGGGTCCCGGATCGGCTGCGCCGTCCGGGATGACAGAAGATCGAGGCCTGCCGCCTTGCGGACGAGCGCTCGCCCGTGTTTGTCTCCCGCCCATGGCCTTCGCATCCACCGACCGCTACATCGCCTCCCGCGACCTGGAGGTTTCCGTCAACGCCGCGGTGAAGCTGCAGCGGCCGCTCCTGGTCAAGGGGGAGCCTGGGACGGGCAAGACGGTCTTGGCGCAGGAGGTGGCCACCGCGCTCGGGATGCCGCTGATCGAGTGGCACATCAAGTCGACCACCAAGGCGCAGCAGGGTCTGTACGAGTACGACGCGGTCTCGCGCCTGCGCGACGGGCAGCTCGGCGACGAGCGGGTGCACGATGTCGCCAACTACATCCGGCGCGGCAAGCTTTGGGAAGCCTTCTCCGCCGAGGCGCCCGTCGTGGTGCTGATCGACGAGATCGACAAGGCCGACATCGAGTTCCCCAACGACCTCCTGCTCGAGCTCGACCGCATGCAGTTCCACGTCTACGAGACGCGCGAGACGGTGGTCGCGCGCCAGCGGCCGGTGGTGATCATCACCTCCAACAACGAGAAGGAGCTGCCGGACGCGTTCCTGCGCCGCTGCTTCTTCCACTACATCCGCTTCCCCGACCGCGAGACGATGGAGAGGATCGTCCATGCCCACTATCCCGACATCAAGGCGTCGCTGGCGCGGGAGGCGCTCAACGTCTTCTTCAAGATCCGCGACCTTCCGGGGCTGAAGAAGAAGCCGGCGACCTCCGAACTTCTCGACTGGCTGAAGCTCCTGATGATCGACGACCTGCCGCCGGAGGCGTTGCGGAGCGACGACCACAAGCTGGTGATCCCGCCGCTCCACGGCGCGCTCCTGAAGAACGAGCAGGACGTGCAGTTCGAACGGCTGGTGTTCATGAACCGGCGGCCGTCGTGACGCGCGCCTAGGTGTTCGTCCCCTTCATCCAGTCGCTGCGCAAGGCCGGGGTGCCGGTGTCGATCACCGAGCACCTGGCGCTGCTCGGCGCCATGGAGGCGGAGGTGGTCGCCTACGACGTGGAGGACTTCTACTTCCTCGCCCGCTCGGCGCTGGTGAAGAACGAGCGGTGGTTCGACCGCTTCGATCGGGTGTTCGCCCAGAGCTTCAAGGGGCTGGAGGCGGTCTCCGGCGCCTCCGACGACTTGGTGCGCGCGCTGCCGGAGGAGTGGCTCCGGAAGCTTGCGGAGAAGACGCTCTCGCCGGAGGAGATGGCGGCGGTGGAGGCGCTCGGCGGGTTCGAGACGCTGATGGAGACGCTGCGCCAGCGGCTGGAGGAGCAGCACGGCCGCCACCAGGGCGGATCGAAGTGGATCGGCACGGCCGGAACATCGCCCTTCGGCGCCTACGGCTACAACCCGGAAGGCGTGCGGATCGGGCAAGCCGAGAGCCGCCACCGCCGCGCCACCAAGGTCTGGGACAAGCGGGAGTTCAGGGACCTCGACGACGCCGTCGAGCTGAACACCCGCTCGCTGAAGCTGGCGCTCCGAAAGCTCCGCCGCTTCGCGCGCGAGGGGGCGGCCGAGGAGCTGAACCTCGACGGCACCATTCGCGCCACCGCCGAGAACGCCGGCACGCTCGACCTCCGGTTCACGCCGGAGCGGCGCAACGCCATGAAGGTCCTGCTGCTCCTGGACGTCGGTGGCTCCATGGACGACCACGTGAAGATGTCTGAGGAGCTCTTCAGCGCCGCCAAGTCCGAGTTTAAGCACCTGGAGCACTTCTACTTTCACAACTGCGTCTATGAGGGCCTGTGGAAATCCAACGCGCGCCGGCGCACCGAGCAGACCGCGACCGAGGCGGTGATCCGCACCTTCGGGGCGGACTACCGGCTGATCTTCGTCGGCGACGCCGCCATGAGCCCCTATGAGATCACCCACCCGGGCGGCGCAGTGGAGCACTGGAACGCAGAAAGCGGGGCGGCGTGGATGGAGAAGCTCACCGGCCACTTCCGCCGCGTCGCCTGGCTGAACCCCACGCCGGAGCGCGCCTGGGACTACAGCGCATCCACCACGCTCATGAACCAGCTGGTGGAGGGGCGCATGTACCCCATGACGCTGGACGGCCTGGACCGGATGACGCGCGACCTGGTGCGTTGAGCGTCGCCCTCGCCAAGCCGTGATGCGTCCGGTGCTGACGTTGGGGCGTTGCAGAAACGAAGCTCAGACGGAGGCTTCGCCATGTCCCAGGACCGGTCCCCCATCCACGGCAGCGAGCGGCGCGCGCCGCCGGGCGAGCGGCTCGGTGACGCCGACCCGTCCGAGCCCGCCGAGGTCAGCGTCTATC
>CAXUCS010000254.1:0-4295 GCA_964249365.1 uncultured Caulobacteraceae bacterium
CGGCCCGCCCCCGACGCCAGCTGCAGCCGGCGCAGCCCGGCGCCCCCGGCGCTCACGGCGCGGACCACCGCCGTGAGCGCGGCGCGGGCATGTCGCGCCGTCAGGCGGATGCAGTGGAGCCCCGCGCCGTCGAACGCCGCCGGCGCACCTGGCGGCGGTCCCGGGGGGACCAGGGTGTCTGGGGTGGGATCCTGAGGTCGCATCTCTTGGTCCTTCTTCAGGGGGACCGACCGAGCGCACGACAAAAACCCCGCCTCCGGGTCCGGAAGCGGGGTCCAAATCTTGCGATCTGGTCGGCGGAGGGGTCTAGGCCTCGCGCATCCGCTCCCGGGGCTCGGGCGGCATAATCCAGGTGAGGGTCGAGGCGCACACGGAGAGGACGCGCCCCGTCGTCAACGACCGGGCGGTGCAGGCTTTGCCAAGGCGGGCCGAGCGCGTCACCATCATCTCCGGGGGCCCTTGTAGCTGAGCCTGGAGCGCGGGTCACGCCCCATCCAGCGCCCGGCGCGGCTCGCCGGCGGGTGTGCGGGCAGGTTCCGTCGCCGATCGGGTGCGGGCCGCCCGTCGACTTCGCCGAGCCCATCTGCGGCCCTGCTCAGACCTCCGCTCCCGCGCACTGCGCCACCCTCCTGAGCCCCATCGGTCCAAGCGCCACTTGCCCCTTGCGATCCGCATCCCCTGGCGACTCCCAGCGGGTCCGGGGCCTTGGGGGTCCTGCCTTCCAGGAGACGACGGCCCTCGGCAGACCTTCGAGCAGCGCCAGAAGCCCGGACGCTGACGACGTCGGCTCGGTTCTTCGTGCTCCCGGTCGAAGGTTGAAGGGGCTTCGCCTTCATGGGTCTCGACGGCGTGCTGCGGGCGGCGCCTCAGCGGGGAGAGGGGACGGCGTGCAGGCTGTGCGTTCAGCGGGCCGGCTCCGGGCCTGACGGGTCGCGCAGGTCGTGCCGCTCTCAATCACGATCCCTGACCGGGGTCGCGCCTCCCGAAAGACGACCTCGCAAGCGAGGCGTCCCGGCCGGACCCTCCGGCCTTCGCTTCGCTGCAGCCCGGTTTCCAGCCGGGAACGGTCCTTCGTCCGGCGCTCGGGCCCCCGGTCCTCAGCGGGACGTGATCGCGGCGATGACCGCGAGCCAGCCGGTCAGGTCCGGCTGGTCCAGACTGAAGGACTTACGACCATGAACATCGTTCACCTCACCGGCCGCATCGGCGGCGATCCCGAAATCCGCACCTTCCAGAACGGCGACCGCGTCGCCAACTTCAGCCTCGCCACGGAGGAGCGCTGGAAGGACCGCCAGACCGGCGAGAAGCGGTCCAAGACCACCTGGCACCCCATCGCGGTCTACACGCCGGGCACGATCAAGTTCCTGGAGGGCTACGTCCACAAGGGCGACCTCCTCCAGCTGGTGGGCTCGCTCCAGGTGGAGGAGTGGACCGACCAGGACGGCAAGAAGCGCCGGGCGACCAAGATCGTGGTCAGGACGCCCCGGCACTGCCTGGAGAGGCTGGCCGGCAAGCGCGAGACCGAGGCGGCCTCGGGCGGGTCGGACCAGGGCGGCGGGTTCGCCCCGGACCTGGACGACGAAATCCCCTTCTGACCCTCGGCGGGCCCGTCCGGACGACCTCCGGGCGGGCCTTCCCTTCCTTGATTTCCGCTCCTGATCATCGGGTTGCGGTAGGCGGCCGACGCTTGGCGCCGCGAGCTTTTCAGGGCCGGAGCTGCGCCGCCGAGGTCGCTCCCGGCGCAAGAGGCGCGCCGGACGGCGTGGCCGCGGGTCGCGGCCACGGGCCCGCGCACGACGACGCCCCATGGTGACACAGCACCCTGCCCGTCAACCGCTGCGCGGTTCCCCTCCGCGGCCGCCCTGCGGTCGCCCGCTCCGGTGACTGGTCGGGGCCCGCTGTCTCCCCAAGGGTCATCGCCGGTCGCAGGGACGGGCGACGATCAGGAGATGCGAGCATGTGCAGGGTGTGCAACAGGCGGACGTACAGAGGCCGGAACGGCCGGTACATCGGCCGGGGGTCCGACTGGGGTAATCCGTTCCGGATCGGGGCGGACGGCGATCGGTCGGCGGTGATCCGGAAGCACGAGGTGTGGCTGGCCGGCCAGCATGATCTCCTGAAACGGTTGGACGAGCTCAAGGGCTACGATCTCCTCTGCTTTTGCGCCCCGCTGGCTTGTCACGGCGATCTGCTTGCCCGGCTGGCCACGGCGGATCGCGAGGATCGCATCACATGGTGGCGACGCGCGAAGGCAGCGGCGGTGTCGGCGCCCTGACCAGACATCGTCGGGCACGGCCGTCCACCGCCCGCGGCTGATACTCGAGGCCGGTCCCGGCGCGCTGCGCAGGGTCACGCCTGCCCTCCTGACCGGGTCTAGGCAAGGCTCCGTCAGGTGGATAGGCCTTGAGGGAAGGGGAGGGTCGGCCGGGATGTCGGCGGCGCTGGACGGGACCCTTGATCTTCAACGCCGGGATGGAGGATCACTTATGTTTGACAACCCTGGGCCTCCGCAGGACGGGACAGATGGCGCTCGCGCACCTGAGCCGCCGGCGCGACCCTGCGCCTCCTGCCATACCGGCGCGACGTGCCCTCCGGCGTCTGGGCGGCGGAGGAGTACGACAAGCTGGCCGGCTACGACGGGCCGACCTGGACGCAAAGCCACAAACTGTTCCTCTGCCACCAGCGGGACGGACACCTCTGCGGCGGATGGCTGGCCTGCCACGACCCCCGCCACCTGGTGGCGCTCCGCCTCCACGGCGTCGATCCCTCGGCCTACGACTACCTCACCGACGTGCCGGTGTTCAGCTCGGGCGCGGAGGCGCGGGCGCACGGGCTGAAGGCGCTCGCCCGCCCGGGCGAAACCGCCGAGCGGATGATCCGGAGCCTCCTGCGCCGGCGTCGCGCCTCCGTCGAAGGCCCGGAGTCTTCGGTCGAGATGAGCAGACATGAGGATGACGAGTCGCACGCCCACGCCCGGAGCGAGGACGCGTCCGAGGGGCGGCGCACGTGAGGCTGGTCCTCAACGTGGAGCCGGAGCACATGGAGGCCGCCGCGGAGATCCTTCGGACTGAGATGGCGCGCGTCAGTTCTTACGATCGTCCCGGTTGGGGCTGGACGCATCGCTCGCCCAAGGCGCCGGGGGTCGGCTTCTTCGTGCGAGGGATCAAGGGTGGCCTCTCCATCCGGGAGAGCCGGCCTTGACGCGCCCCGCCATCCGCACGGTCGCAGACCTGGCGTCCCTGGATATGGAGGAGGTGCTGGAAGGCTACCGAGACGGCTTCAGCGGCGAGCCCGATCCCGGTGACAACCGCTCCGACAGCTACTGGCACGGCCACCGCAACGGGCGAAACGACAGGGTGGGACGCGTCGATGATGACCAGCGCGCGCTCGCCGCGGACCTTCTCGAAACGCGCGGTCGCGAGGAGGAGGACAGCGCCCGGCGCAGCTAGGGTTCTCGGGCGCCTCCCCTGTCGCGGACCGGGCTCTAGGCGCCAGCTGCGCTGACGCCCGGAGCCCCTCTCGGGTCTCCGCCCGCCGAGACGCCTGCAGAGCCGCCAGGTGCGTCTCTTCCGGCTGCGGGTGACGACCCCTGGCGCGAGGCTGACCGCGCGAGGCGCGGGGGCTGGGGCGCGGCGGGTGCGTTCGACGGAGTGGCCGCGGGTCGCGGCCACGGGCCCGCGAGCGGCGACCGATCCAGGGTGACACAGCACCCTGCCCGTCAACGGCTTCGCCGTTCCCCTCCGCGGCCGTCCAAGGGCCGCCCGCTTTGGTGACTGACCGGGGCCCGCTGTCTCCCTGGGAGTCGTCACCGACCGCGGGGGTCGATGCAGCCTTGAGGGCGACCATGACGGAGATCACCAAAGACCTGACGGCGGCGTTAGCGGCCTGAGAGGCGCTGAGCGACGAACAGCAAGCGACGCAGAACGGCGCGTTCTTCGACCTGGTCGAGCGCGGGCGCTTGGTGTGGGGAAGCTGCCTCGAAGCCATCCGGGCCGGGGTCTGCGCGGATCATCCGCACGGCGTGGCGCTGGCCTGGTATTTCGGTCAGGCGAGCTCTCCGCTGCGCGCCGACCAGGTCGCCGATGCGGAGCTGGCCGCGTCGGAGCTGAGGGCGTTCGAGCGGAGCCAGTGGCTCGCGCCCGAGCCATGACGGCCGCGGGCGGTGCGGTCGCCAGCGTCGCTCCCGGCGCGAGAGGCGCGCCGGATGGAGTGGCCGCTGGTCGCGGCCACGGGCCCGCGTACGACGACGCCCCATGGTGACACAGCACCCTGCCCGTCAACCGCTGCGCGGTTCC
>CAXUCS010000255.1:0-4291 GCA_964249365.1 uncultured Caulobacteraceae bacterium
GCGGCCCTGAAGGCGCAGCTCGCCGAGACCAAGCCGCTCGCCGAGGTGCTGTTCGGCCGCGAGCGCGCCGCCGCTGGCGAACTCGACACGCCCGAGCGGCGGGCCGGCTTCAAGGCGACTCTCCGCAAGCTGGCCGGGATGATCTCGGACCCGGATATGGCGCAGGCCTACCGTGACGATCTTCAGCTCCGGCTCCAGGCGGTCCTGACCGAGCCGGCGCGCGGCCGATCGCCCGTCACCTCCGGCTACCCGCAGAGGTTTGGTCGACCTCTCCAGCTGCAGGTCAGAGCCAGCGCCGACGGCAAGGCGGCGGCGCGCCGTCTGGCCCGAGCGCTTCCGCCGGCCGCTTCAGCCGCGGCCTTGGCGCTGGTCCGCTTTCCCGAGTTCCTTGACGAGCATCTGGAGATGCTGGAGGCCTTCGGTGTCGGCGCGCCGGCGCTCGATCCCTTCGTGGGAGCGCTGGTGCAGCTGCGCTTGGCTGAACCGTCTTCCGGATCGGCGAAGCTGCACGCCGACCTCGTCCTCCAGGGTCACGGGCCGATGCTGGACGCCATCGCGACGGCAGCCCCCCAGTCCGGCGCTCCGTTCCTTCGGCCAGACCTGCCGTTTGAGGAGGTGCGGACGCTCTGGGTACGGCTCCACCAAGCCCTGCTCCGGATGGCGGCGCTGGAAAGCGAGACGGAGCGGCTCAAGGTGACGCTGACCGACGACCCGTCCGCCTTGGCGGAGCTCCACCGGATCAAGGCCGAGCGAGACGCTCTGCGGCGAGAGCTCGCATCTGGAGATCTGTGGGATCGGCCGGCCTAAGCGAGCCTCAGTTCAGCCTCGCGCCTAAACGCTCCTCGAACGGGCTCCCTCGCCAGGGTGCGATGACGTCATGGAAGCGACGGGTCGCCGGGCTGGCCTGGTGAGCCTGGTAGGCCGCCTGGTCCCGCCAGACCTCGATGACGTCGAAGTGGTTGGGCCTGAGTTCCTGCATGGCGTCGACCTGGAGGGCTCCGGGTTCAGCCTTGGCGCCCGCCACGTAGCGGCGGATGGCCGCCGCGGCCTCGGCCGTGTGGTCCTGGGTCACGTCCACATGGCCGAGCACGTAGACGGGGCGGCTCGGGTCGGGAGCCTGGACGACCGGTTGCGCGTCCGCGGTGGAGAGCGAGCCGGCCAGGATGACGGCGGCCAGCAAGAGCGAGGCGATGTTTGCCATGATTAACTCTCCCCCAGACGCCCGCCAGACCGACCGGCTACTCGTCTTCCCCGCCTTCGACCTCCACCGAGGTCGAGCCGCCCAGGCCCTCGTAGCGCCGCGCCGCCAGCCACTGCAGCCGCTTGGCCTGGGTCAAGAGCACGCGCCGCAGGCCGCCCTGCACCTTGCGCTCCGAGATGACCTGCGCAAGCCGCGAGATGATCAGGGCGCGCCGCGCCAGGCGGAAGTCCGGATGCGAGCGGATGGCCAGGACGCGCTCGGAGACGATGCGGCCGCGGTGCGAAGGCGGGGCCTCGACTGTCAGCCGGCCGAGCGGCGGGTCCTTCTCGTTCAGGATCGCCTTGAACTCCGAATGGGCGATCGCCCGCTCGGTCACCAGACGCTCCAGCGCGTCGAGGTGCTGGCGCGCGGCCGCGCCCGCCTCCTTGCCGGCGACGTCCTGGAACTGCGGCAGCGGCCAGACCTCGATGTCGAGCACCTCGAAGGGGTCGAGCACCGACATGGCGACCGCATCGGTCCGCTGATTGGTGAGGTGTCTGCGGATGCGGGTGCGCAGGCGCTCGTTGGTCTGGCCGACGTAGATCGGCTCGCCGTCGTAGTCGAAGAAGGCGTAGACGCCCCAGCGGAAGTCCCCGACCCGGGCCACTTCGCCGGAAGGCAGGGTGAACGGACTGTCGAGGAAGCGGAGGAGGTTCTGCCGAAGGTCCTCGGTCTCGAACGGCGGGACGTTCAGGGCGTCCGGGTTGGCGCGCCCGAAGAGGTCGCTCACGCCACCCGGCTCCGCCGCTCCGCTCGCCCGACCAGGGGCTCGAGGAGATGGCGGGCGAGGTGGCGCACGACGTCCACCACTAGGCCGTCGCCGGTGAGGTGGTAGGCCTCGTTGTAGGACCGCGGCAGGCGATAGCTGTCCGGCAGGCCCATGAGGCGGGCCGTCTCGCGGGCGGAGATCAGGCGCGAGCGGATCACGGGACCGTCCACCACCAGGATCTGTTGGCGGCTGGAGCCGCCGGCTGGCGTCCGAAGGCAACCCGAAACGTCGTCGAAGCGCACCTCGGCCCGCTGGACCTTGCGCCCGTGCTCATCCAGGCGCGTGCGGCGGTAGACGCCGCCGACCATGCGCCGGCCGGCGCGCATGGCCGCGGTGACCTTGGCGAGGTTGGTGGCCGACATCATGGCCAGGAGCTGCTTTGTCTCCGCGTCGCTCTTCCAGCTGACGCTGTCGGGTCGTTCCTCGACCAGGTTCGCCAGGGTGCGCACCCGGTGGCTGGGCGGCGGCAGGTTCCACCAAAGCTGCCTTGCGCGGAGCGGGCCGGGCAGCCGCTCCACCGCGCGCACCAGGCCGCGGCTGTGGAAGGGCGGCAGTGGCGCGGGAGAGAGGAGGGCAGGATCGAGCGGCAGGCCGGTGCGGACGCCCACGATGAAGAGGCGGGGGCGCGACTGCGGCACGAACAGCTCCGCGTCGATGACCAGCGACCCCGACCGGTAGCCGTGGCGCTCGAAGGTCGAGCAGATGGCCTCGAAGTCCACGCCGTCGTGGGAGGTCAACGTCCCGCAGACGTTCTCCATGGCGATGACCTCCGGCGCGCGCCCGCCCTCGATCAGCTCCGCCATGACGCGCCAGAAGGGGTAGAAGGTGCCGGACCGCTCGCCCTTGAGCCCTCCACCGAGGCCGGCCAGCGACAGGTCCTGGCAGGGGAAGGAGCCCCAGGCCAGCTCCGCGCGATCGGGCAGGTCTGCGCCCCGAACCTCGCGCACGTCGCCGACCTTCAGCTCGTCGACGCCGAAGTTGGCCTGGTAGGCGGCGGCCTTCTTGAAGTCGAAGTCGTTGGCGAACAGGCACGACCACTCCGGCCCGAGGCCAAGCCGGGCCATGCCGCCGCCGGCGAAGAACTCGTAGAAGCTAGGCATAGCGGCGAGCCGATAGGGCACGCGGGTCGGACGTCTCGCGGGCGAGCTTCTCCGCGACGGCCTCGGTGATCCAGGTGTTGCGCGAGACCACGCCGGGGCGCGAGGCGCAGGCCGCGTCGATGGCGGCGAAGGTGTCGGCGGGCAGGCGCAGGCTGGTGCGGTCCTGCATCCTCGAATCGTCAGGCATGGCGCCAGCTTGGCGCCACGGCTCACCCGGGTCGAGGCGGTGAGAGGCCCGACGATCCAGGCCTACGTCCGAATCTGTCGTGAGTAGGTGGTGTTCTGGCGTTGTCACGCCGGAGGCAACCCATGGCGAACTTCACCCGCATCGACGAACAGGCCTGGCGCGCCCTGGCGCAGGCGGCGTCCAACCCGGACGCGTCGCCCGAGCTCCTGCTGTCGCGGGCCAAGGCCACAGCCGGTCGGGTGATCCCCTGCGAGCGGCGGCGGGACCAGAGCGCCTTCGTAGCGCTGCAGGCTCTGGCGCGCGCGGCAGGGGAGGGTACGAAAGCGCGTCGTAGCCGGCTCTCCGACTGCCTCGCGGACCTTGCGGCGCATTGCGCTGAGGTCGCCGGGTGGAGCCTCCAGCGGGAATGCCTTCGGGCGACCGGCGTCGCGCTGTCGACGACCTCCCTGGAGCTCTTCGCCGCTTGAGGGCTCAGGCCGCGCGACGGGCGCTGATGATCTGGACTGGCGGGGAAAGCATCTGTCCTCGCATGACGGGGTTACGCGCCTCCTCGCCGGTCGGGCTGGTCAGGATCGCCCGCACCACGTCCATGCCGTCCACCACGCGACCGAAGGCGGCATAGCCGGCGTTGTCGCCGGGCGCGCCTGGATGAGCATCGAGGTAGGCGGCCGGCCCTGAGCAGATGAAGAAGTCCGCCGTCGCTGTGCCGGGCGCCTCGCGCGCCATGGAGATCGTCCCGTCCAGGTGCAGCAGCCCTGTCGCTGTCGTGCTCTCGTGAGCGATCGGCGGGAGGAGCTTGGCTGGATCGTTCTGGACGCCGCCTTCGATCAGACCAATCCCTGGCCTGCCCGCCGCCTTCGCGGCTCGGTAGAAGCTGGACCGATCGTAGCGGCCGGTGTCGACATAGCGGAGGAAGTTGGCGGCGGTGATCGGAGCCCGATCGGCCCTGAGCCCAACCAAGATCAAGCCCAGGGCCGTCTGCAGCTGGACTTGTG
>CAXUCS010000256.1:0-4284 GCA_964249365.1 uncultured Caulobacteraceae bacterium
GGGATGGGCCGGCTACGAGGCGCGGCTCGACCCCGGCCACCCCGCCGCGCCGGTCCTCGAGGCGCGGGGGACGCGCTGGAGGCCGGACACGCCGCTGGTGGGCCGCCACCTCCTCGTGGTCGCCGAGCAGGGCGTGGGCGACGAGATCATGTTCACCGGCCTCTTCCCCGACGTCCTCGCCGCGCTCGGACCGCGGGGGCGCCTCAGCGTGGCGCTCGACCCCCGCCTTCACGGGCTGGTCCGGCGGAGCTTTCCGCAGGTCGGCGTCGCGGCGTATGGGACCGAGCGGCGGGCGGGGCGGGCGCATCGCAGCGCCGCCTTAGCGGACGGCGAGACGCCCGACCTGTGGGCGCCGCTGGGCTCGCTCCCACAGCGTTTCCGCGCAGAGCCGGAAAGCTTCAGGCCGCGTCCCTACCTCCAGCCGGACCCGGAGCGGGTCGCGGCCTGGCGCGGCTGGCTGGGCGAGGCGCCCACGGTGGGCTTGAGCTGGCGGAGTGGGCTGCAGGCCGCCCGGCGCCGGCGCGCGCTGCCGGACCTCGCCGCGTTCGGGCCGCTCCTGGGCAGGCCGGGCGTGCGTTTCGTCAACCTGCAGTACGGCGCGCTCGACGCCGAGCTGGACCAGTTGGACGCGATGGCGGCCGCGCCGCTCCTGCGCCCGCCCTTCGACCTCAGGAACGACCTGGACGCGCTCGCCGCCCTCTCCGTCGCGCTCGATGCGGTGGTGAGCATCCCCAACGCCACCGCCGCGCTCGCGGGGGCGTGCGGGGCGCAGACCTGGTTCCTGGACCCGCCCAACGCCTGGCCGCGGCTTGGGACGCAGGGCTACCCCTGGTATGCCCACGCCCGCAGCTTCGCCGCCGAGCGCTTCGGCGACTGGGGGCCGGTGATGACGCGAGTCGGCGAGGCGCTGGACGCGCGCCTCAGCGCCGGCGGAGGTGGTTGATCAGGTCGATGCGGGTGATCACGCCGACAAAGTCGCGCCCGTCCATCACCAGCGCCACCTCGTCGCGCTGGAACACGGGCAGGAGCGCGTCCAGCGGCTCGCGCGCCTGCAGCGTGTTCAGCCGCGTCGCCATGGCGGTGTAGACCGGCCGGGCGAAGCGGGCCTCGCGCTCGGTCTCGCGCTCGGCGGCGAAGAGGATGTCGCTCTCGTCGAGCAGGCCCACCAGCCGGCCGTCCTTCATCACCGGCAGCTGGGAGACGTCGGCCGCCCGCATGCGGTTGTAGGCGGTCAGAAGCGTGTCCTCCGGCGCGACGTTCACCACGCCGCCCTCCGGCGCGCGGCGCGAGATCAGGTCGGTGAGGTCGCCGTGCATGGGGCGCTCGGCCAGGCCCTGGTCGGCCAGCCAGTAGTCGTTGAACATCTTGGACAGGTATTTCGACCCCGTGTCGCAGACGAAGGTGCAGACCCGCTTGGGTTCGCTCTGGTCGCGGCAGTAGCGCAGCGCGGCGGCCAGGAGCGTGCCGGATGAAGAGCCGCCGAGCACGCCCGCCACCCGCAGGAGGTCGCGCGCGGCCTGCATGCTGTCCTGGTCGCTGACCGCGTAGGCGCGTCTGACGTAGGAGAGGTCGCAGTTGGGCGGGATGAAGTCCTCCCCAATGCCTTCCACGACCCAGGAGCCCGGCTCCACGTGCTCGCCCCGCTCCACCAGCGGCTCCAGGATGGAGCCCTTGGGGTCGGCCAGCACCATCTCAGTCTTCGGCGACGCCTTGGCGAAGAAGCGGCCGAGCCCCGTCAGGGTGCCGCCGGAGCCCACCCCCCCCACCATGGCGTCGAGGTCGCCGCCCATCTGCTCCAGGATTTCGGGGCCGGTGCCGGTCTCGTGCGCCAGCGGGTTGGCCGGGTTGGCGAACTGGTTGACGTAGACGGAGTTCTCCGTGTCCGCCGCCAGCCGCTCGGCGATGTCCTGGTAGTACTCCGGGTGGCCTTTGCCGACGTCGGAGCGGGTGAGCCTGACATCGACGCCGAGGCCCCGCAGGTGCTGGATCTTCTCCCGGCTCATCTTGTCGGGCACCACCAGGATCAGCCGGTAGCCCTTCAGGATGCCGACCTGGGCGAGGCCGAGCCCCGTGTTGCCGGCCGTCGCCTCGATGATCGTGCCGCCGGGCTTCAGCCGGCCGTCGGCCTCGGCCGCCTCGATCATGGTCAGCGCGATGCGGTCCTTGATGGAGCCGCCGGGGTTGGTGTTCTCCAGCTTCAGGAACAGCCGGCACCGGCCGGTGTCGAAGCCGTGCAACTCCAGCATGGGCGTGTGCCCGATCAGGTCGAGCGCGGTGCCGATCGGGCGGGGGAGCGGAAGGTGGGGCATGGTCTGTCTGGTCGGCTGGATCGGCTGATAGCACACTTCGTCGCATGCCAGGCGTCTGTCCGCCCCTGCCAAAGGCGGGGGCGGTGGCGCGCCGGCGAAGCCGGCGTGACGGAGGGGGCTCGCCCGCACTAGGCTTGGAGGACGCGCCCCGCTTCCGCCGCCAGCATCCGCTCGGCCCCTATGTGCTCGACTTCTACTGCCCGGCCGCCCGGCTCGTCGTCGACGGGGCAGGTCACAGCCGTGGCGACCAGCCGGCGCGCGACAGGCGGCGGGACGTGTGGCTGGAGGCGCGGGGGCTGGAGGTCATGCGCATCGCCGCCAACGAGATACTGGCCGATCCTGACGAGGTCGCCGAAGGGCTCGTGAGGCTCGCGGTAGAGCGTGCGTCGCCCCCTCCGTCACGGGCCTGACGGCCCGCGCCACCGCTCCGCGGGGGAGGACAAGCTACGCCGCGCTCCACCTCAGCTTCGGCTTCCGCGCCGCCGCGGTCTCGTCCAGGCGGCGTAAGGGCGCGTGGAAGGGGGCGCCCTTGAAACGCTCCACATCGCCGGCCTTGGCCGCCTCCGCCAGCGCCCGCATCACGGTCACGAAGCGGTCCAGCTCGGCCTTGGACTCCGTCTCGGTGGGCTCGATCAGCATGGCGCCGTGCACCACCAGGGGGAAGTACATGGTCATGGGGTGGAAGCCTTCGTCGATCATGGCCTTGGCCACATCCAGCGTCGCCACGCCCGTGCCGTTCAGCCAGCGGTCATCGAACAGGACCTCGTGCATGCAGTAGCCCTCGAAGGCGGGCGTCATGACGTCGAGGAGGCGGGCCTTGAGGTAGTTGGCGTTCAGGACCGCGTCGCCGGAGACCTGGCGCAGCCCGTCGCCGCCGTGGCTCAGCATGTAGCTGTAGGCGCGCACGAACATGCCCATCTGGCCGTGGAAGGCGCACATGCGCCCGAAGCTCCGGCTCCGGCTCCGGCCGGCATCTTCATGTTCCTCGTGCTCGCGCAGGCCGTAGCCGCCGTCGGCGTGGGTGATCCAGGGGAGCGGCGCGAAGGGCGCGAGCGCCTCGGACAACACCACCGGCCCCGCGCCCGGCCCGCCCCCGCCATGAGGCGTGGAGAAGGTCTTGTGCAGGTTGATGTGCATGGCGTCCACGCCGAGGTCGCCCGGCCGCACCCGCCCCACGATGGCGTTGAAGTTCGCCCCGTCGCAATAGAAGTACGCCCCGGCCGCGTGCGTCAGGCGCGCGATCTCCACCACCTCGCTCTCGAACAGCCCGCAGGTGTTGGGGTTGGTGACCATGATGGCCGCCACGTCCGGGCCGAGCTTCGCTTCGAGGTCGGCGAGGTCGACGCGGCCGTCCGGCGTCTGGGCGATCTCCTCCACCAGGTAGCCGACCTGGGCGGCGGTGGCGGGGTTGGTGCCGTGGGCGGAGGTCGGCACCAGCACCTTCCTTCGCGCGTCGCCGCGGGCCTCGTGCGCCGCGCGGATGGCGAGGAGCCCGCAGAGCTCCCCGTGCGCGCCGGCCTTGGGCGAGAGCGCCACCGCCGTCATGCCGGTCAGGGTGACGAGCCAGTGCGACAGCTCATCCATCAGCTCCAGCGCGCCCTGCACCGTGGAGAGCGGCTGCAGCGGGTGGATGTCGCCGAAGCCCGGCAGGCGCGCCATCCGCTCGTTCAGGCGCGGGTTGTGCTTCATGGTGCAGGAGCCGAGCGGATACAGGGCCAGGTCGATGGCGTGGTTCTTCTGGCTGAGCCGCACGTAGTGGCGCACCGCCTCCGGCTCCGACAGGCCCGGCAGGCCGATCGCCTCGGAGCGGACGAGGTCGCCGAGGTCGGCGGCGTCCAGCTCCGGTTCGGGCAGGTCCACGCCCGTCTTGTCCCAGCCGCCGAGCTCGAAGATCAGCGCCTCGTCCTGCAGGAGGCCGCGCGCGCCGGTGAGGGTGGCGGGCTTGTCGGTCGCCAGGTGGACGGCCGCGTCGGGC
>CAXUCS010000257.1:0-4276 GCA_964249365.1 uncultured Caulobacteraceae bacterium
GGCTTGGCGCGGGGAGGAGCGCCCTAGCCCGTTATCGCAGGCGCAACCGCGTGGTGGTCGTGTCCGCCCCCGCCGGCGACCCCCGGCCGGGCGACCAGGCGCAGGTGTTGCGGCGCCTCGGGTCCGGCGGCGACACCCGTGACCTCCTGCTGGTGCGGGTGACGGGAGAGCAGGTCGACCCTGCGGTTGGCCGCGCCGGAGACCTTCGCCGCGAGCTGACGCTCGCGCCCGGCGGCTTCACGGCGCTGCTGGTCGGCAAGGATGGCGGCGTGAAGCTGCGGAAGGGCGGGGTGCTCGGCGCCGACTCTGCGGGACGTCATCGACGCCATGCCGATGCGGCGTGACGAGAGGCGGCGCGGACCGGGCGCCGCCTGATCCTGGACAGGCGGAACGAGCAGGCGGGGCAGGGCGCTCCGGCAACGACCCTGCCAGATCGGACCGCCGATGACCCAGCCTATCCAGTTCACCCTCCGCCGGACCGGCGACCTCTGGCGCCTGGAGCGGGACGGGGAGGAGCAGGGCGCCTACAGCCACCTGGATCAGGCGACGCACGACGCGGTGAGCCGTGCGCGAACGCTGCAGGAGAGCGGCTCGCCGGCGGAGGTGGCCGTGCTGTTGGACGATGGCAAACGGCTGACGGTCGATGTGGAGCCGCAGGCGACGCCGCCCGAGCTGACCGGCGGCGCGTCCGACTTCACGCCCTCCAGACCGCTCTGACCGCCGTTCAGCCCTTCTCCAGCGCGTTCCAGCCCTCGTCCGGCCGGAAGCGTTCGCCATGCTCGGCGGCCAAGGCGATCAGGCGTGCCCTGACCTCGCCGATCCCGCGCGCCCGGGCGTAGTGGAGCGGGCCGCCGCGGAAGGGGGCGAAGCCTGTGCCGAAGATCATGGCGGCGTCGATCACCTCGGCGTCGGCCGCCACGCCTTCGCGGAGGAGCGCCGCGCAGGTGTTCAGCATGGGCAGGATCAGCCGGTCGGCGAGCCCCGGCGGGGGCGGAGGCGCCGCCTTGGCCTTCACCGCCTCGCCGTCGGCCCAGGTGTAGAGCCCCTGGCCCGTCTTGCGGCCGAACTCCTTCTTCTTCACGCGCGCCTTCAGCCAGTCGGGCGTCTCCGGCAGCGGCCAGCCGAGGTCGCGCTTCAGCGACTCCGACACGTCCACCGCTATGTCGAGCCCCACCACGTCGGAGAGTTCGATCGGCCCCATCGGCATGCCGAAGTCGAGCGCGGCACGGTCGATGGTCTCGGGCGCCAGTCCCTCGTCGAGCAGGATCAGCGCCTCGGCGAGGTAGGGCGTCAGCGCCCTGTTGACGATGAAGCCGGGCGTGCCCTTCGACGGCGCGGGCAGCTTGTCGATCAGGCCGGCAAAGCCGCGGGCGAACCGCTCCACCTCCTCGTCCAGGTCGTCGTGACGCACCACCTCCACCAGGGGCATGCGCGAGACGGGGTTGAAGAAGTGCAGCCCGACCAGCCGCTCCGGCCGTTCCAGCCCCCTGGCTAACGCGTCCAGCGGGATGGAGGAGGTGTTGGTGGCGAGGACGGCCCAATCCTTCATCCTCGGCTCGGCGGCGGCGTAGATGCGCTGCTTCAGCTCCAGCCGCTCGGGCGCGGCCTCGATCACCAGGTCGGCCCGGGCGACGCCCTGTCCCCTCGGGTCGGGGACGAGGCGGTCCAGGGCGTCGCGGATGCGGATGCCGTCCTTGTGGGCGAGCTTGGCGTAGAGGTCGCCGGCGCGCTTCACCGCGCCGGCGATCGGCTTGGGATCGACGTCGGCGAGCGTGACCTGGAGCCCCCGCCAGGCGCACCAGGCGGCGATGTCGCCGCCCATGGCCCCGGCCCCGATCACGTGGACGTGGCGCACGGAGGGTGGCTTGCTCGCCAGCCCCTTCAGCTTCTCGCGGAGGAAGAAGACGCGCACGAGGTTGCGCGAGGTCGGCGTCACCAGGAGCTTGGCGAAGCTCCTGACCTCCGCCTGCTTCATCGCTTCGAAGTCGCCGCCGTGGCGTTCCCAGAGATCGATGAGCGCGTAGGGCGCCGGGTAATGGTGGTGGGGCGCCTGTTTGTCGGCCTGCGTCCGCATCTGGCGGGCGGCGAGGCGGCGGGCCGGAGCCGCCTCCTTCAGCCGCCCCGCCAGCCTAGGCTTGGCAGGCGTCAGCTTGCCGCTGACCGCGGCCATCACCGCGGCGTGGACGTGTCGCTCGGGGACGAGCGCGTCGATCAGGCCGAGCCGCCTGGCCTTGCGGTCGGGGAAGGTGCGGCCGGTCAGCATGGCCGTCATCGCCTCGATGGGATCGATCAGACGGGGCAGGCGCGCGGTCCCGCCGAGCCCCGGGTGCAGGCCGAGCTGCACCTCCGGGAAGCCGTAGGACGAGCCCTCCACGCCGATCCGCATATGGCAGGCGAGCGCCAGTTCCAGCCCGCCGCCGAGCGCGGCTCCGTGCACCACGGCGATCACCGGGATGGTGAGCGCCTCCAGGCGGTCGATGACGGCGTGGGCGCGGGTCATGGCTTCCGCGGCTGCTCCGGCGGTCTCGATGCCGCGGAACTGGCCGATGTCGGCGCCGTAGACGAAGCCGCCCCGCTTTCCGGAGCGGATCACCAGCGCCTTGGGCCGGAGCTGGTCGAGCCTGTCGAGGAGTGTGTTCAGCTCCTCCAGCACCTCGGCGTCGATCGTGTTGGCGCTCGACCCCGGCTTGTCCAGGACCGCCCAGGCGACATCGTCCTTGTCGCGGGTCACGCGCCAGTTGCGGTAGGGGTTCGGCGCGGAGGCGGAGGGCTTGGGCCCAAGCTCCAGCTCGCGATCCTTCAAGGTCTCCCAGACCGGGTCGGTGATCTGGCCGTTCATCGCCATCAGACACGCTCCAGCAGCATGGCGCCGCCGAGGCCGCCGCCGATGCACTCGGTGGCGATCGCGCGGCGGCCTCCAAGGCGGTGGAGCGCGTTCATCGCGTGCAGCACGATGCGGTTGCCGCTGGCGCCGACCGGGTGGCCGAGGCTGATGGCGCCCCCGTCCACGTTCATCCTCGCCATGTCGATCTCGCCCGCCGCGCCGTCGAGCCCCAGCACGCGCTCGCAGTAGTCCTTGTCCTTCCAGGCGGCGACGCAGGCGAGGAGCTGGAGCGCGAAGGCCTCGTTCAGCTCCCACAGGTCCACCTCGCCAAGCGCCAGCTTCTGGCGCCGGAGGATCTCGGTTGAGCAGAGGGTGGGGCCGAGCCCCATGATGGACGGGTCGAGCGCGGACCACTGGCTGTCCACGATGCGGGCGCGGGGTGTCAGGCCATGGCGCTTCACCGCGTCTTCCGAAGCGAGGATCACCCAGCTCGCCCCGTCGGTGATCTGGCTGGAGTTCCCGGCGGTGACCTTGCCGTAGGGCCGCTCGAACACGGGCTTCAGTTTGGCGAGGCTCTCCATCGAGCTGTCGGGCCGCACGCCGTCGTCGTGATCGTAGACGGTCCCGTCGCGATCGAAGGCGAGCTCGACCTCCTCGTCCAGCCAGCCGCTCGCCTGCGCGCAGGCGAGGCGGTGGTGGCTTTCCATCGCATAGGCGTCGGCGTCCTCGCGGGTGAGATGGAAGAGATGGGCGACGACTTCCGCGGTCTGGCCCATGCCGAGCTCCACGATCGGGTCGGTCAGCCCGTGCACCAGCCCCACCACCGGCGTCAGCATGGAGGGGCGGAAGGTGGTGAAGGTCTGCAGCCGCTGCGCCGCGGTCTTGGCGACGGTGAGCGCGCCGAAGAACTCCGTCATCTGCGTGCCGAACAGGAGCGGGGCATGGCTGAGGCTCTCCGCCCCGCCGGCCAGGACCAGGTCCGACTGGCCCTGGCGGATGTACTGGTAGGCGGTGTCGATCGACTGCATGCCCGAGCCGCAATTGATCGCTACCGTGAAGGCCACCATGGACGGCCCGCAGCCGAGCCGCAGAGCCGCCACCCGCGCGGGGTTCTGCTCGTCCGCCACCGTGTTCACCTCGCCGAGGATCACCTGGTCGAAGCTGTCCGGCTCGAAGGGCTGGCGGAGGAGGAGCGGGCGGCCGCACTGCACCGCGAGGTCCACCGGCGTGAACGGCCCGGGCTTGCTCTTCGCCTTGAGGAACGGCGTGCGGGCGCCGTCGACGATGTAGACTGTACGGCCGTCGGTCATGGAGCGCCTCCAGCACCCTTCCCGCTCAAGGGGGGAAGGGCAGGGTAGGGGGTGAGACCCGGCGGCTGAAGGTGGAGCGCCCGAGGAGCCGGCGTCTCGTGAGACGTCTGCGTCCTCGCCGGCGCGCTCACCCCCACCCAAC
>CAXUCS010000258.1:0-4269 GCA_964249365.1 uncultured Caulobacteraceae bacterium
TCGCCACCTGGCTCCCCTGCGACCTCCTCCTCAAGCTCGACCGCTGCCTGATGGCGCACGGGGTCGAGGGCCGAACGCCCTTCCTGGACCGGGAGGTCGCCGCCTTCGCGCTCGCCCTGCCGGACCGGCTCAAGGTGCGCGGCCGCCATGGCAAGTGGCTCCTTCGCCGCTGGCTCGCCCGCGCCTGCCCCGCAGCGGACGCCTTTGCGAGGAAGCGGGGCTTCACCGTGCCGGTGGAGCGCTGGATTGCGCCCCGCTCCCGTTCGCTCGGCTCCCGCGTCGCGGCGGTGGAGGGGGTACGGGCGCTCTGCCGGCCCGGCGCGGCGGAGGCGGTTTTCGGCGATGACGCGCAGGCCGGGAGCCGCTGGCCGCTGCTCTTCTACGCGCTCTGGTGGTCGATCCACGTCGACGGCGCCAGCCGGGCGGAGGCGGCGGAGGCGGTCCTGGGCTGAAGGCCGGCCGGAGCTTCTGCGGAATGGCCGGTTGAAAAAGGGCGAGCCTCATTCTAAGCGGTCCGGCGATGCGGAGCGCCTTGCGCCCGCCCTGATATCGAGAGGTTCCAGAGCGTGGTCGAGACGGCCAACGTCAATCCCAACGTCGAACACGGCACCGGCGCCATGCCCGGCGAGGAGGGTAGCCGCCGCGACTTCATCCACATCGCGGGCCTGGCGGCGGTCGGCGTGGGCGCGGTGGGCGCGGTGTGGCCCTTTATCGACCAGATGAACCCGTCGGCCGACACCCTGGCGCTGGCCTCCATAGAGTATGACCTGTCCAAGGTTCTCGTCGGCTCGACCGCCAACATCAAGTGGCGCGGCAAGCCGGTCTTCGTGCGCCACAGGACGCCCAAGGAGATCGCGGAAGCGGTCAAGGACGACCACGCCCCCATGCGCGATCCGGCCACCGACGCCAGCCGCCACAAGGCCGGCAAGCCGGAGTGGTTGATCCTGGTTGGGGTGTGCACACATTTGGGGTGCGTGCCGAACCTCGGCGGCGAGTACGGCGGGTGGCTCTGCCCCTGCCACGGCTCCGTCTACGACACCGCCGGGCGCATCCGCGCCGGGCCGGCGCCCCTGAACCTTCTGATGCCCGACTACGACTTCGTCTCGCCTACCAAGGTCAAGATCGGCTGAGCACGCCGAGCCAGAGAGCTATGCCATGAGCGGTCATTCTACCTACGAACCGAAGACGGGCGTCGAGCGCTGGCTGGATGCGCGCCTGCCGATCGTGCGGCTCGCCTACGACAGCTTCGTCGATTATCCCTCGCCCAAGAATCTGAACTACTGGTGGACCTTCGGCGGCATCCTCGCCTTCTGCCTCGGCATCCAGATCGTCACGGGCGTGGTCCTGGCCATGCACTATGTGCCGACCTCCACCGGCGCCTTCAACTCCGTCGAAGCCATCATGCGCGACGTCAACTACGGCTGGATGCTCCGCTACATTCACGCCAACGGCGCTTCCATGTTCTTCCTGGCCGTCTACATGCACATCGGCCGGGGGCTATACTACGGCAGCTACAAGGCGCCGCGGGAGGTGCTGTGGCTGCTCGGCTGCGTCATCTACCTCCTGATGATGGCCACCGCCTTCATGGGCTACGTCCTGCCCTGGGGCCAGATGAGCTATTACGGCGCGGTGGTGATCACCAACCTGTTCAGCGCGCTGGACAGCGTGATCCCGGGCCTCGGCACCGCCATCACGACCTGGCTGTGGGGCGGGTTCGCGGTGGACAACGCCACGCTGAACCGCTTCTTCGCGCTCCACTACCTGATGCCGTTCATGATCGCGGGCGTGGTCGGGCTGCACATCTGGGCCCTGCACGTGCCGGGCAACGGCAACCCCACGGGCGTGGCGGTGAAGTCCAAGGAGGACACCATCCCCTTCCACCCGTACTACACGGTGAAGGACGGGTTCGCCGTGATCTGCTTCACCATCCTGTTCGCCTGGTTCGTATTCTTCGCCCCGAACGCTCTGGCCCACGCGGACAACTACATCCCCGCCAACCCGCTGCAGACGCCGGCGCACATCGTGCCGGAGTGGTACTTCCTTCCCTTCTACGCCATGCTGCGGGCGGTCCCGAACAAGCTGTTCGGCGTCATGACCATGTTCGGCGCCATCGCGGTCCTGTTCGCCATGCCCTGGCTCGACACCTCCAAGGTGCGCTCCATGCGCTACCGCCCCGCGGCCAAGGTCTTCTTCCTTCTCCTGATCGGGGTGACGCTGGCGCTCGGCTGGTGCGGCGCCAAGGAGCCGGACGATGTGGTGATCGCCACCGGCCGCGACATCGCCGGGGACCCGACGGGGCTGTCGGTGACGGTGCTGTCGCGCGTCCTGGCGCTCTACTACTACGCCTACTTCCTGGTGGTGATGCCCGTGCTCGGCTTCGTCGAGAAGTCGGCGCCGGTGCCAGACACCATCTCCTCGCCCGTGCTGAGCGCGCACGGACACGGGATCGCCATGCCCGCGGGCGCGCCCGCCGAAGCCTCCAAGAAGGGTTGAGCCTGACCATGCTGCGCTTAGCGCTCAAGGGCGCGCTCCTTGGCCTGGGCGCGGCGGGGCTCCTCGCCTCCGCCGCCGCCGCCAAGACCAAGGTGCTGGAGCCGGAACACCCGGGCTTCAGCTTCGACGGCCCGCTCGGCAAGTTCGACCAGGGTTCGCTGCAGCGGGGCTTCAAGATCTATTCGGAGGTCTGTTCGAGCTGTCACTCGATGAGCCTCATGTACTATCGCAACCTCGCCCAGCCGGGTGCGCCGTTCTTCGACGCCAAACACCCCAACCCGAACGACAGCCCCTACGCCAAGGCCATCGCCGCCGACGTGAAGGTGCCCGACATAGACCCCGACACCGGCGACACCATCCAGCGCCCCGCCACCCCCGCCGACCACTTCCGCGCGCCCTTCCCCAACGAGGCGGCGGCGCGGGCATCGAACGGCGGCGCCCTGCCGCCGGACCTGTCGGTGATCGCCAAGGCGCGGGAGGAGGGGCCGAACTACATCTATTCGCTCCTGTCCGGCTACCGCGCCGCACCCAAGGGGCTGACGGTGCCGGCGGGCAAATACTACAACCCCTACTTCCCCGGCGACCTCGCCTCCTTCTGGTCGGGGCCCAAGGACCAGGTGCCCAAGGGCGGCTTCATCGCCATGCCGTTCCAGCTGACGCCGAACCGCGTCACCTTCGACGACGGCACCAAGGCCACCACCGCGCAGGAGGCCCACGACGTGGCGACCTTCCTCGACTGGGCGTCGGACCCGCTGCAGGAGCAGCGCAAGGAGACGGGGCTGGCGGTGATGATCTACCTCGTGATCTTCGCCGGCGTGGTCTACGGCTCCTACCGCGCCATCTGGCGCAACGTGGCGCACTGAGTGCTCCGGCGGCGGCGGCGCAGGCCCCATCAGCCGGCTTCGGCACCAGCTCTCCCGGCGGGGAGGCATCTGAAGCGTAAAGCCCTGTCGATCCTCCCTCCTGGGGGGAGGAGAACCTTGCGAAGCGTGGTAGAGGGGGCGGCGCTGGCGCTGGCCTTTTTCATGCCTGCCTCCGCCGCACCCCTGATGACCTGGCCGGACCTCCTCAGCCGGCCCAAGCCCCAGCCGACCCGCACGATCGCCTATGGCCGCGATCCGAACCAGGTCGCCGACCTGTGGCTGCCGGCCGGCAAGGGGCCGTTCCCCGTGGTGGCCATGATCCACGGCGGCTGCTGGCAGGCCAAGATCACCGACCACAGCTATATGAACTACGCCGCCGAGGACATTCGACGGCGCGGCGTTGCGGTCTGGAACATCGAGTACCGCGCCGTCGACCAGCCGGGCGGCGGCTATCCCGGCACCTTCCGCGACGTCGGCGCCGCGATCGACCGCCTGGAGATCGAAGGTCCGAAGGACGGCGTCAGCGTCAGGCACCTCGTCTTGGTGGGTCACTCCGCGGGTGGACACCTGGCGCTCTGGGCGGCGGCGCGCGACCGCCTGCCAAAGTCCAGCCCGCTGCACTGGGCGGCGCCGGCCGCGGTGGCGGGCGTGGTGGACATCGCCGGCATCCCCAACCTGAAGACCGACACCGAGACCGCCTGCGGGGCCGAGGTGCTGTCGAAGCTGGCCGGCGCGCCGACCGCCACGCGCCCGGACGTCTACGCCGACACCTCGCCGGCCGCCCTCCTGCCGCTTGGGACGCCGCAGGTGGTGATCCATGGCGCGCAGGACGCCACCGTGCCCCTCGCGGTCGGCCAGGCCTACGCCGCCGCAGCCCGCGCCGCCGGCGACCGGGTCGAGGTCCGCTCGCCCC
>CAXUCS010000259.1:0-4265 GCA_964249365.1 uncultured Caulobacteraceae bacterium
GTTCAACGTCCAGCGCTACCTGTTCCGCCAGCTCCTCGTTCCCACTCTGACCGCCACCGCGGCGCTGGCGGGGGTGGCGGTGCTGAGCGGCAGCCTGCAGCTCCTCACCACGGTGGTCAGCCAGCGTCAGGCGGCCTGGACCTTCCTGGAGCTGGTGGCGCTGACCGTGCCCTACCTCGTCACCTTCGTGCTGCCGATCGCGGCCTTCGTCGCCACCCTGTTCACCATCAACAAGCTCCATACCGAGCAGGAGATCGTGGTGTGCCTCGCCTCGGGCATGAGCCGCTGGCAGGTCGCGGCGCCGGCCATGCGGCTCTGCGCCTGGGCGGCCATGATCATGCTGGCGCTCAGCCTTTGGGTGACGCCCTTCTGTCAGCGCGTCAGCCGACAGCTCCTGTTCAACATCAGGACCGATCTCGTCGGCAGCCTGGTGAAGGAGGGGCAGTTCAGCGAAAGCCCCGGCGACCTGACCGTCTACGCCCAGCGCGTGGACGCGGACAACCGGCTGCATAACCTCTTCCTCCACCAGCTCCGCGCCGACCACAGTTCGGCCACCTACGACGCCAAGAGCGGGGTGATCGTGCGTCGCGAGGGTGCGCCGGTTCTGGTGATGCGCGACGGCTCCAACGAGCAGTTCACCCCGGAAGGCACGCTGAACTACCTGAAGTTCGACGAATACACCCTGGACCTCAGCCCCTACGTCGATACGACGGACAAGCTCGCCTATAAGCCGTCCGATATGTACCTGCACGAGCTGGCCTTCCCGGACCCGCACGCAGGGCTGCCCCGCCAGCTCAGGAAGAAGATGCAGGCGGAGCTGAACTCTCGCCTCTCCGCGCCGCTCTACATCCCGTTGTTCGTGCTGATGGCGTTGAACGCGGTGCTCGGCGGCGCCTTCAGCCGGCTCGGGTATGGGCGGCGCATCACGGCGGCAGCCGTCCTGGCCCTGGTGATCCGGCTGGCCGGGGTGACGGTGGACGCCCTGTCGGAGGCGACGCCCGCGCTGAACGCCCTGCAATGGCTCGTGCCGCTGGTTCCGACCTGGTTCGCCGCCCGGGCCTTGTTCGCCGGCCAGCAGGTTCGCCCGAAGAAGGGTGTGGCTGCGCCGCTCGGCCGCATCGCGGGCGGCGGCCTGCAGGCGCTGGGAGCCTGAGACCGCCTCGTCGCCTGGTCGGTGGTGAGGCAACAGCACGCGGCTGAAAAGGGTTACGGCGGTCGTGCGCCCGGGGCAAAGCACGGGGACTCGCCTCGCCCGATCGGAGTCCGACATGGCCGAACTCGCCCCGCCCCCTTCATCAAGCGGACTGGCCGGCGGCGACATGCGGCCGCCGCTGGCCGAGCTGATCGTCGACACCCTGATCTACCGCATCGGCAAGGACGCCCGCGCCGCGCGCCCGCACGACTGGCTGGCCGCCACCATCCTGACGGTGCGCGACCAGATCATCGACCGCTGGATGGCCTCCACCCGCGCCGCCCATGCGGCCGGGGCCAAGCGGGTCTACTATCTCAGCCTGGAGTTTCTGATCGGGCGGCTCCTGCGCGACGCGCTGTCCAATCTTGAGGTGACGGGCGAGGTGCGCGAGGCGCTGGCGAGCCTGGGCGTCGACCTCGCGACGCTGGAGGAGATCGAGCCGGACGCGGCGCTCGGCAATGGCGGCCTGGGGCGGCTCGCGGCGTGCTTCATGGAAAGCCTCGCCTCGCTGGACATCCCGGCCTACGGCTACGGCATACGTTACGTGAACGGCATGTTCCGCCAGCGCATCGACGACGGCTGGCAGGTGGAGTTGCCGGAAACCTGGCTGGCGCTTGGCGATCCCTGGGAGTTCGAACGCCGCGAGAGCGCCTACCAGATCGGCTATGGCGGCGAGGTGGTGGCCACCGAGGCCGGCGTGGCGAAGTGGCGCCCGGCCGAACGGGTGATCGCGGTGGCGATCGACACGCCGGTCGTGGGTTGGCGCGGCAAGCGGGTCAACACGCTGCGCCTCTGGACCGCTCGTCCGCTCGATCCCCTCAAGCTCGACGCCTTCAACGCCGGCGACCACATGGGCGCTCTGGCCGAGTCCAATCGGGCGGAGGCGCTGGTGCGGGTGCTCTATCCGGCGGACTCCAGCGCCGCCGGCCAGGAACTTCGCCTGCGCCAGGAGTTCTTCTTCTCCTCGGCGTCGCTGCAGGACGTGGTGCGCCGCCACATGCAGTATTTCGGCGACATCCGGACCCTGCCGGACAAGGCGGCGGTGCAGCTGAACGACACCCATCCGGCGGTGTCGGTCGCCGAGCTGATGCGCCTCCTCCTGGATGTCCATGACCTCGACTTCGGTGAGGCCTGGAGGATCACCCAGGCGACGCTCAGCTACACCAATCACACGCTCCTGCCGGAGGCTCTGGAGACTTGGCCGCTGCCGCTGTTCGAGCGGCTGCTGCCCCGTCACATGCAGATCATCTACACCGTAAACGCCCGTCTGCTGAGGGAGGCGCGTGGTCGTCCGTGGGCGGATGATCGTGCGATTGCGGCTGTTTCCCTGATCGACGAGGGGGGTGAACGAAGGGTGCGGATGGCCAATCTCGCCTTCGCCGGCAGCCACAGTGTGAATGGAGTCGCCGCCCTGCACACGCGCTTGATGAAGGAGACGGTTTTCGCCGATCTGCACCGTCTCTTCCCCGACCGCATCAACAATAAGACGAATGGCGTAACGCCCCGCCGATGGCTGCAGCAGTGCAACCCGGGCTTGACCGGGCTCGTAAGGGAGACGATCGGGGACGCTTTCCTGGACCGGACCGAAGCGCTCCTCGCGCTTCGTCCGTACGCAGACGATCAAGCGTTCCAGGCCCGGTTCGCGGCGGTCAAGCGCGCCAACAAGGCTGCGCTCGCCGATCACCTGCGCCGGACGCTCGGCGTGCGGGTTGACCCGGACGCCGTGTTCGATGTCCAGATCAAGCGCGTCCACGAGTACAAGCGCCAACTCCTCAATGTCGTGGAGACGGTGGCGCTCTATGGCCAGATCCGCTCCCACCCCGAGCGCGACTGGGCTCCCCGCGTCAAGGTTTTCGCTGGCAAGGCCGCCTCCAGCTACCGCAACGCCAAGCTGGTGATAAAGCTGATCAACGACGTGGCGCGACGCATAAACGGCGACGCTGCGGTCGGCGGACTCCTGAAGGTGGTGTTTGCACCGAACTACAACGTCTCCCTCGCCGAGCGCGTTGTTCCAGCCGCCGATCTTTCGGAGCAGATCTCCACGGCGGGGATGGAAGCGTCGGGCACCGGCAACATGAAGCTCGCCTTGAACGGCGCATTGACCGTCGGCACCCTGGATGGAGCCAACATAGAAATCCGCGACCACGTGGGCGCCGACAACATCTTCATCTTCGGCCTGACCGCCGAGGAGGTCGCCGCCCGCAAGCGGAGCGGCTACGACCCGCGGGAGGCCATCGCCGCTTCCCGCGAGCTGTCCCAGGCGCTCACGGCCATCAAGTCCGGCGTCTTCTCTCCCGATGACGAGACCCGCTACACCGGGCTGGTGCGCGAACTCTACGAAGCCGATCCGTTCATGGTGTGCGCAGACTTCGACAGCTACGCAGCGGCCCAGCGGGAGGTCGACGCCCTTTGGCGCACACCTTCGGCGTGGCGAAGGAAGGCTATCTTGAACACCGCCGGTGTTGGCTGGTTCTCCTCGGACCGCACGATCGGCGAGTATGCCGCCGACATCTGGAAGGTGGCCTGAGGCGTCTCCCGCGCTGAGCCTCCCCGTCCCATGCCCACCGCCTTCAGCCCCGAGCCCGACACCACGCCGGTGATGGCGCAGTTCCTCGCCGTCAAGGCGGGCCAACCGGACGCGCTGCTGTTCTTCCGCATGGGCGACTTCTACGAACTCTTCTTCGAGGACGCGAAGATGGCTGCGGCCGCGCTCGGCATCGCGCTCACCCAGCGTGGCAAGCATGCGGGGCAGGACATCCCCATGGCCGGCGTGCCCGTCCACGCCATGGAGGCCTACCTCGCCAAGCTGATCCGGTCCGGGTTCAAGGTCGCGGTGTGCGAGCAGCTCGAGGATCCGGCGGAAGCGAGGAAGCGCGGCTCGAAGGCGGTGGTGCGACGCGACCTGGTGCGCGTGGTGACGCCTGGCACCCTGACGGAGGACAGCCTCCTGGACGCCCGCGGCGCCAACCGGCTGGCCGCCGTCGCCGTCCGGGGCGCCCAGGCGGCGCTGGCGAGCGTGGAGCTCTCCACCGGCGAGGTCGAATGCCTGCTGATGGACAAGGCCGCGCTGGCG
>CAXUCS010000260.1:0-4265 GCA_964249365.1 uncultured Caulobacteraceae bacterium
CGCCCGTTGCCGCCGACGGCCGCATCTACACGCTGGACGGGGACCGCGGCGTGGACGCGCTCGACCAGCGCACCGGCCAGGTGGTCTGGCGCGACCAGTTCGCGCCCCGCCGCGGTCGGGACACGGAAGCTTTCGGCGGCGGCGTCGCCTATGCGGACGGCGTCCTCTACATGACCTCCGGCTACCGCTTCGTCGCCGCCATCGACGCGCGGAGCGGAGACGTGAAGTGGCGCGCCGACACGGTCGTGCCCGTGCATGGCGCGCCCAACGTCGCCGATGGCAAGCTCTACGCCGTGGACGTCAATGACCAGCTGATGGCCTTCGACACCGCCAACGGTCACATGCTCTGGACCTTCCAGGCCCTGCAGGAGCCGGCCCGGATGCTGGAGGCCTCCAGCCCCGCGATATCCGGCGAGGTGGTGGTCTCGCCGTTCGCCTCGGGCGAGGTGGTGGCGCTCTCCACCCTGAACGGCCAGCAGCTCTGGGAGGACACGCTCTCCCAGACCAGTCGCGACAACGCCCTGTCGGAAATCCGCGACATCTCCGGGCGGCCGGTGATCTACCGCGGCGACGTGATCGCCGGGAGCCATTCCGGCGTGCTGGCGGCCATCGACCTGCACACCGGCCAGCGACGCTGGGCGGCCCCGATCGCGACCCTGTCCTCGCCCTGGCCGGCGGGCGACGTGGTGTACGCCACCGACCGCGCGAGCAAGGTGGTCTGCCTGTCGCGCGACACGGGGCAGGTCTACTGGATCCGGGACCTGAACCTCGGGGTGAAGAAGAAGCAGCGCGCCGTCTACTCCGGCCCGGTGCTGTCGGCCAACCGCCTCCTGGTGGTGAACAACCTCGGCGCCCTGGTGGCGCTGAACCCCCAGACGGGCGCACGGGAGACGACGCTGCGGCTCGGCGCGGGCGCGTTCCTAAACCCCATCGGGGTGAACGGGACGCTGTACGTCCTGACCCTCACCGGCGACCTGATCGCCATTCGCTAAAGGTCGGCGGACGGCGTCCGCAGATCACGGGCGGGTGTCACACCGGCGCGATGGCGGAGCCGTCCGCTTGGGCCTATCTTCGATGCAGCCAGCGTGTGCGCAGAGCGCGCGATAGACCCGGGCCCGCGATGAACACCGAAGACCACCGCCACGTCCGCCCCTGGCGCATGATCGACCGCCGCCCGTCCCGCAAGATCAGGGTCGGTTCGGTGGAGGTCGGCGGCGATGCGCCCATCAGCGTGCAGTCCATGACCAACACGGTCACCGCCGACGCGAACGCCACCATCGGCCAGATCCGCCAGCTGGAGGAGGCCGGCGCCGACATCGTGCGCGTCTCCTGCCCCGACGTGGAGTCCACCGAGGCGTTCCGCACCATCGCGCGGGCGGCCAAGGTCCCGCTCGTGGCCGACATCCACTTCCACTACAAGCGCGGGATCGAGGCGGCCAAGGCGGGCGCCGCCTGCCTGCGCATCAACCCCGGCAACATCGGCTCCAAGGACCGGGTGAAGGAGGTGGTGCAGGCCGCGCGCGACCACGGCTGCTCCATGCGGATCGGGGTCAATGCCGGCTCGCTGGAGCCCCACCTCCTGGAGAAGTACGGCGAGCCCTGCCCGGAGGCGATGGTGGAGTCGGCCCTCTTCCACGCCGACATCCTGCGCGAGCTCGACTTCCACGAGTTCAAGATCAGCGTGAAGGCCTCCGACGTCTTCCTGACGGTCGCCGCCTACCAGGCGCTCAGCGAGGCGATCGACTGCCCGCTGCACCTCGGCGTGACGGAGGCGGGCCCGACCCGCACCGGCACGATCAAGTCGGCGGTGGGCATGGGCAGCCTGCTCTGGGCCGGCATCGGCGACACCATCCGCGTATCGCTGGCGGCCGACCCGGTGGAGGAGATCAAGGTCGGCTTCGACATCCTGAAGTCGCTCGGCCTGCGCCACCGCGGGGTGAACATCATCGCCTGCCCCTCCTGCGCGCGCCAGGGCTTCAACGTCATCGACACGGTGACGAGGCTGGAGGAGCGGCTGGCCCACATCGCCACCCCCTTGTCGCTCTCCATCATCGGCTGCGTGGTGAACGGCCCGGGCGAGGCCTTGATGACCGACATCGGCTTCACCGGCGGCGGCTCGGGCAAGGGCGTCGGCATGGTCTACCTGGCCGGCAAGGTCGACCACAAGATCGACAACGCCGACATGGTCGAACACATCGCGGGCCTGGTGGAGAAGAAGGCCGCCGAGATGGAGGCGGAGAAGGCCGCCGCCGAGGCGCGCGACCCGATCCTGGAGGCGGTGGCGGCGGCGTGAGGCTTGAACTGGCCGCGCTCGGATTGCTCGCCGCGGTGTCAGCGGCCCGCGCCGACCCGGTGATCGCCTGTCGCTCTCCTGCTGCGCTTCAGCGCTGGGCGGCCTCTTCCGCGCGGAGAGAGCTGATCAGGTCGGGCCGGTGCATGGCCATCGATAGCCGCTGGCGCATCGTGGAGTCAGACGAGCGGGGACGGTTCAGCAGGATCACGCTAGCGCCCGCCGGGGGCGGCGAATCAATCAGGGTCTGGAGCCACGACCGCCTCGGCGACGATTGATCATCCGACCTTGTCATAATGGCCCCTGCTTTCCGGCGTGAGCCCTTCCGTCCAGATGCCGCACCTCGGGCTACCCTCGGTCGGCCGTCCCAGGTGGATGTGGGCGCCCTGCGTCTGCGTATGCGGCCCATGGCGGATGAGCTGGAAGATCATAGGACGGCTGAAGAGGGTCGAAGCGTCCGTCCGCAGCAGCGCGAAGGCGGCCTCGTCGGTCAGACCTTGCAAGTGGAAGTCTGCGGCGCGTTTGTGCAGGTGATCGCTGTTGCGGGCGCCCCCACGCGGAACGAAGTTCCGATCGCCGCTGGTGACCTGCACGTCCCGTCCGGTCACCTCCGCGATCCTGTCCAACTCGGCCCGTACCTGAGGGTCCGACACGGTGAAGCCGTTATAGCTCACAGTCATGGTCGGACCTCCCGCCGGCGCGCGGCGTGACGCCCTCTATACCGCCGTTCCGCTCACGATATGCTCAATCCCTATGATTGCCTCGGCGCGTGACGACAGCCTGCCGAGCGCGTCCGACACCCTTGGCGCGAAGGTGCGGGCTCGCCGAAGTGGCGGTCTCCGCCGCAGCGTCAGTCTCCTCGCGGCCGCGCTTGGCCTTGTTCTGGCTGCTTTCGTCCTGCGCGACGTAGGCGTGGTCGCCGTCGAGCACACGGTGCTGCGCGCCGGCGGGTGGCTGCCGCTCGTCGTGCTCCTGCACCTGCCCCAGACGCTCACCTCCGCCGCCGGCTGGGGCGCGCTCCTGCAGCGGCGCGAGAGGCCGCCGCTCCGCGACCTCTACCTGTTCCGCTGGGTGCGGGAGGCGATCAACAGCCTGCTGCCCGTCGCGCAGGTGGGGGGCGAGGTGGTTCGGGTGAGGCTGCTGGCGCGGCGCGACCTGGGGCTCGCGCGCGCCGGGGCGAGCTGCGTGCTCGACATCACGCTGGAGCTCGTCGCCCAGCTCGCCTTCACCGCCTTCGGGCTGGCGCTGCTGGCCGCTGCGGTCCCGCGCTCGCCTGTGGTCCGCATCGGGCTCCCGGCCATCCTGGCGCTGGCGCTGGTCATCGTCCTCCTCGTGGTGGGACGCCGGCTGGCAGGTGCTGGGCGGCTCCAGGCGCTCCTGCGTCGCTGGCGACCCGCGGCCTCGCCCGCCGCCGCGATCCCCTACCGGACCACGCCCGGCCAGCAGCTCCGCGCGACCCTGTGGCACCTCCTGTCGTGGCTGCTCGGCGCGCTGGAGACCTGGGCGGGGCTGCGCGCGGTGGGCGTCCACGCCGGCTTGGCCGAGGCCACGGTGGTGGAGAGTCTTGGCCAGGTGGTGCGGATCGTCGCCTTCGCGGTGCCGGGCGCGATCGGGGTGCAGGAGGGCGGGCTGGTGCTGATCTGCGGCCTGTTCGGCGTGGCTCCGGCGGCGGCGGTCGGGCTGTCGCTGGTCCGGCGGCTGCGGGAGGTGGCGCTCGGGGCGCCGGGGCTCCTGGCCTGGCGCATGGCGGAGCGCTAAGCCTAGCCGCACATGAGTCACGACACACTGGTGCATCGCCTGGTCCGCCCGCCCGTCCGCATGCTGGCGAGGACGGGCGTGACGCCCAACCAGCTCACCGCCCTTCGCCTGCTCACCGGCATGGCTGCGGCGGCGGGGTTCTTCGTGGGCGAGGGGCCCTGGCCGGCCTTGGGCGCGGCGGCCATGCTGCTGTCGCTGCTGCTGGACAGGGCGGACG
>CAXUCS010000261.1:0-4265 GCA_964249365.1 uncultured Caulobacteraceae bacterium
GCCGCTGCACCGCGTCAGCCGCCGGCATCGGCGGGGCCGCGGCCAGGGCGGCGGGCGATCTCGCCAAGGCCAGCCGGCACGCCGACCATGCGCTCAAGGCGGACGCCGCCCGGCTGGACGAACACTCCGCAAACTGATCCGAGCGCGGCGACGAGGCCGCCCGCCGGTCGGATCATCCTCAAAGGACACGGCCTTCCCGCATGGTCAGCTTCATGTTCGCGACCGGGATCGAAAACAGCATCCCTACGATTCGCGGCGGACGCGAGCGCATGGACGAGATGGAGAAGTGCGGCTTCTACAGGCACTGGAAGACCGACTTCGAGCTCGTTCAGGATCTCGGCGTCCGCTTCCTGCGCTACGGTCCGCCGCTGCATACCGCATGGAAGGGCGCCGGCCGCTACGACTGGGACTTCGCCGACGAGACGTTCGCCGACCTGAAGCGTCGCGACATCGTGCCGATCGTGGACCTCTGCCACTTCGGCGTCCCGGACTGGGTGGGCGACTTCCAGAACCCGGACTTTCCGAGGCTGTTCGAGGTCTACGCCCGCGCCTTCGCCGAGCGCTTTCCCTGGGTGCAGCTCTATACGCCCATCAACGAGATGTACATCTGCGCCACCTTCTCGGCCCGCTACGGCTGGTGGAACGAACAGCTGTCGAGCGACCGCGCCTTCGTCACGGCCCTGAAGCATCTGGTGAAGGCCAACGTGCTCGCGATGAAGACGATCCTGGAGGTTCGGCCCGACGCCATCTTCGTCCAGAGCGAGTCTTCCGAATACTTCCATGCCGAGAACCCTGCCGCGATCGGCCCGGCCGAGGTGATGAACTCCGAACGCTTCCTGTCTCTTGACCTGAACTACGGCCGCCGCGTCAACTCGGAGATGTACGAGTTCCTGATCGACAACGGCATGACGCGGGACGAATACCATTTCTTCCTGGATAACAGGCTGAAACAGCACTGCATCCTCGGCAACGACTACTACATGACCAACGAGCACCGCGTCACCGCCGACGGCATGACCAGCGCGTCCGGCGAGATCTTCGGCTACAACGAGATCACCCGCCACTACTACCAGCGCTACCGGCTGCCGGTGATGCATACCGAGACCAACCTTGCGGAGGGTCCCAAAGGGGACGAGGCGGTGAACTGGCTCTGGAAGGAATGGGCCAATGTGCTGCGGGTCAGGAACGACGGCATCCCGATCCTGGGCTTCACCTGGTACTCGCTGACCGACCAGGTGGACTGGGACACCGCGCTCCGCGAGAACAACGGCCGGGTCAACGCGCTCGGCCTCTACGACCTCGACCGCAACATCCGCGCGGTTGGCGCCGCCTACAAGCAGCTGATCGCGGACTGGCGCGACGTCCTTCCCACCCAAAGCGTCTGTCTGGTCGCGCCCATAGCCACGCCCAGCGAACACACCGACAGCTGGATGCAGGACGCGGCGACGGCCGCCCCGGTCCACCCTAAGGTCGTCCGGTGAGCGCCGTGCGCGCCTTCGGTCTGGCCGCGGATGGCCGCCCCGTCCATGCCGTCACCCTCGCCTGGCCGGGCGGGCTGGAGGCGGAGGTGCTGGATTACGGCGCCATCCTTCATCGGCTGCGCTTCCCCGCCGCGGAGGGGATGCGCGACGCGACCCTTCGCCGCCCTCGCCTGGAGGACTATGAGCGCGACACCGCCTATGTCGGCGCCGTCGTCGGCCGGGTCGCCAACCGCATCGCCGGAGGCCGCTTCCCCCTGGACGGGCGCGATGTTCGGGTGAGCGCCAACGAGGGGTCGAACACGCTGCACGGAGGGCGGGTCGGCTTCAACAAGCGCAGCTGGCGCTTCGAGACGGTGGCCGCGGACGGCCGCTCGCTCCGCCTCGTCTACGACTCGCCAGACGGCGAGGAAGGCTTTCCCGGCCTAGCCCGCGTGGAGGTCCGCTTCGCCCTCGTCGCCGCCGACAACCTGGAGATCGGCTACGGCGCCACCGCCTCCGCGCCGACCCCGCTTGCCCTCTCCCACCATCTCTACTTCAACCTCTCGGGCCGGGAGGGGTCGACGATCCTGGACCACCGGCTGCAGATCGCAGCGCAACGCTTCACCCCTGTCGGCGAGGGCCAGATCCCCACGGGCGAGGTCGCGCCGGTCGGCGGCACGCCCTTTGACCTGCGCGAAGCGCGACGGATCGGGGAGGTCGTGGAGGGAAGCGACCCCCAGATCGCGCTTGGCGGCGGAGGGCTCGACCTCAACTGGGCGCTCGACCCGGGCGCCCATCCCGGCCTGGTCCTGACGGCGACGGACGGGGCACGGCTGGAACTCGCCACCGACCAGCCGGGCGTCCAGGTCTATTCCGGACAGAAGCTCCCGTCGCCGTTCGTGCGTCACGGGGCCCTGGCGGTGGAGCCGCAGGACTTCCCGGACGCGGTGAACCACCCGAACTTCCCGTCCGTGATCCTGCGTCCGGGCGAGACCTACCGGCGTACCAGCCGCTATCGCCTGCGGGCCTGAGCGGACGCGGGCGGTGACCCGCCTGATGACCTACAACGTCCACGGCTGCGTGGGCGTGGACCGACGGCTGGACGTGGGCCGCATCGCCGCGGTGATCGCCGAAAGCCGTCCCGACATCGTGGCCCTGCAGGAACTGGACGTCGGCCGGGCACGCAGCGGGCGGGTCGACCAGGCGCACGAGATCGCCACCCGCCTCGGCATGGCCGCCCAGTTCAACACCGCCTTCCAGGTGGAGGAGGAGCGCTACGGCGACGCCATCCTGACTCCCCTTCCCCATCAACTGGTCCGCGCCGGCCCGCTGCCCAGGCCGATCGGCCGGCTGGAGCCCCGGGGCGCGCTCTGGGTCGCGGTGGAGGTCGCGCCCGACGTGACCCTGCAGGTCGTCGCCACCCACCTCGGCCTCGTGCCGGTGGAGCAGCGGGCCCAGGTCACGGCCCTGCTCGGGCCGGACTGGACCGGGCACGCCGATTGGGCAGGACCGGCGGCGCTGCTCGGCGACTTCAACGCCACCGTGCGCTACGCCGCCTATCGCCGCCTCGCCGGCCGGATGCGCGACGTGCAGGCCGGGCGCGGCCGCCGCGCGCCGACCTTCCCCTCGCGCCTGCCGGTGCTGGGGATCGACCACATCTTCTGCACGGAGGCGGTGGAGGTCCTTTCCGTCCACGTGCCCTCCGGCCCGCTGGCGCGGCTCGCCTCAGACCACCTGCCCCTGGTCGCCGACGTGCGTCGCCGCAAGGACTAGCCCGGCCTGGCTTCAGGCCAGGACGTCGCGATCTTTCGCCGGGTTATCGTCCCGTCCACGGGCTGGAAGCGAAGGCGCACCCTGGTCGGAGGCCCGGCGGAAGGGGCCCGCGTGGCCTGGCTCGGCGTGCCGGCGCCGGTCGGGCCCGAAATAGGTCTTGGTCCGCACGAACGGACGGGGCCGATAGATCACCGCCATGATCCGGTCCAGGAGGGTGCGCGCGTTCACCGGCTTGACCACGAACTCCGTCACGCCCGCGTCGCGCGCCTCGAACACGCGCGAGCGGGCGGAATGGCCCGTCATCATGATGATGGGCAGGTAGGGGTTGCGGCTGTCGGTCCCGGTCCGGACGCGCTTGGTGAACTCCACCCCGTCGATCGGGTCCATCTTGAAGTCCACGATGGCCAGGTCGGGCTGCCAGATCTTGAGCACCTCCAGGCCCCGCCCGCCGTCGGAGACCGAGCGGATCTGCTTGATGCCGAAATTGTTCAGGAGCACGCTGACGATCTCGCGCATGTGGGGGTTGTCGTCGGCGAGCAGGACGCTCAGCGCTTCAAGGCCCGTCGTCATGGCCCGCCTCCAGCCAGAGGGATCGGAGGTCCGTCAGGGACGACGGGATGATCCCGGATTGTTGTTTACGGGAGCTTTACGCTGGGCGCCGGGCCGGGGCTCATGCGGGCGAGGGACTGGGCCGCCCCGGCATAGGCTTCCTGCCGCTCCACGCTCCAGTAGCGCAGCGCTTCCAGGGGCACGCGCCGCTCCGACACGGCGCAGACCACATAACGACCGGGTTTCAGCACGGTGTAGTCGCCGTCCCCGAAGTGGAGCAGCGCCGGCCCGTCGATGTCCCGGTCGAAGGCGTTCATCGCGGCTAGGTTAGGATCGGCGCGCCGCTTTGCAACACGCGGGTGCAGGGTGCGGCGTCAGAACAGGTCGCGCTGGGCCGACGCCGGTTGCGGCCGCCGAGCCGCCGGGCGCGAACCGGCCGCGACGCCTCCGTCGACGTGGGCGGCTACCGCCTGGTCTTTGAAC
>CAXUCS010000262.1:0-4252 GCA_964249365.1 uncultured Caulobacteraceae bacterium
CGCCGAAGTCTACCTGCATCTGGAGCACCGATCGTACCCTGGCGCCGTAACTCGCTCTTGGCTACGTCGACTTCCCGGCGGGCGAGTGCGTCTGCTCGACTTTGACTCGGCCATTTGTCGCCTTCAATGAGGCTCCAGACGGCCCTCCCGAATGTCGCCAAGCTGGAGCAAGCGGCGTGTTGTCTAGCGGCTTCCAAGCCCGACCCTGTTCGGCGCGGAGGTCACCGCCGTAAAACGTTAATCCGCGATGTCTCGCACTTGCTGGACGGGGTTACCTGCGCGCCGACATAAGGGGTTACGAACGCGCCGGTTCACACGCCTGATAAGCGGATTAGATCGCTGGAGCGCAGACGCGCTCCAGCGATCTAGACTATTTCGGCGCAGCATCGGCTTGCTTCTTTTCTTTAGTCTTTGCCATGTGGTGGCCGATCGCGCCGCCGACGACCGCTCCAGCAACGCGGTGATGCTTCCCCGCGGCGACTGCACCGACCGCTCCACCGGCGATATGCCCTTGTGCGAGGGAAGCTTGAGCGGTGAAGCCCAAAACGGAGACCGCAATTGTGATCGCGCCGACGTAGGTTTTGGCGGACATGGTTACTCTCCTGAGGTCGCGGTGGGCTCACCGCCGCTACAGCAATATAGCGCCGAGCGTCGCCTTGGTAGCCGTGGCGCCGATCGCCAACGCTCTCACCATTGGCCTGTCCCCTTGCTGAGCTTGCGAAGGTCACGATAAGGATCCGCCGTCGGGAGGAAGGCCAGGGGCCGCTCACGGCGCGGGCGCCTCGCGGCGGCGTCTTAAGCACGCGGATCGGTCCGGAGTGGCGGGTGATGCCTCTACGCTGTCGGGAGCCGGAGCGCCTTCAAAGGTCGATCCAAGCGGTCAGGTAGGGCGAACGAGAGTGACGGCGACTTCGTAGCGCCAGGGCTACGACAACAAATTAGACCCGCTCATGCCATAATGAGGCGCACGCATACCTGGAGTGGGTTGCGCGCGAGGTGTTGAGTCTTGTGGAGACACCCGGACTAATCCAACTTTGGCGTCGATCCTGGCTCAGCTTTGGCCATCGCCCGCTGGTAGGCGGGCCGCGCCCCAATTCGTTGAAGGTACGCCTTGATGTTGGGGAACCCTTGAAGCGGAATGTCGGCGAAGGAACGGGCGGTCGTTAATATGTAGACCATCATGATGTCGGCTGTGGTGAGCTTGCGGCCGCCAAAGAACTCGGAGTCGCCCACCCGACGCTCGGCCAGCGCCCACGATCTCTCGACCCGTTCGTTGACGAACGCCGCTCCGGGCTTGTCCATCCCTCCCGTGAGCGTCACCGCCAGCCGCATCATCAGGCTAGCCATGAACGTGGAGTTGGACCAATGCACAAAGAACAAATAGTCGGTGAAATCGGGGTCGTCAGGGGATGGCGACATTCGCCCTCCGCCATATTTGCGGTTGAGATAGCCGCAAATGGCGCCGCTCTCGCCCAGCACCAGGTCGCCATCCTCGATCACCGGCGCAATGCCCATCGGGTGGAGCGCCTTGTATTCGTCGGGCGCCATGCGGTTGTCGGCTCGCCGATCGTAGAGCTTTAGCTCGTAATCGAGCCCCAACTCTTCGCACAGCCAAACGATGCGTTCGGATTGCGAGGAGCGCAGGTGATGGACGATGAGCATCGAGCCTTCTTAGAAGAAGTTGCGCCAGTCGCCGTCTTTACCGACTTGCTCATCGGCAGGGAAGCGAAACGATCGAGGCGGGAGCTGACAGGAGCCGACAAGCCACGTGAGCCCGGCGGTTAAGCCGGCGAGGTACGGCCCTGTGTTGGATGAGCAGATGGCTGTTCTCCGCCCGGTTGGAGCCGCGCGCCGGGGATTTCGTTCCGAGTCGGGCCGTTCCGTCGTAGCGTTGAGGTCACCTTGCTGGCGTGAGGCCAAGTTCCGCTACTGCCGCCGCCACCACCATCCACAAGAGCCAGGGTTCGGAGTACCCGGTCGTGGTCATCCCACTCGTCACCTAGCACTACGCCATGCTGGCAAGGAACCTCCTCTACACCGGCGTGAGCCGGGGCAAGCGGCTCGTGGTGCTGGTGGGCCAGCTGAAGGCGCTGGCCATCGCGGTGAAGAACGGCGACTCCGGGCGGCGCTATTTCCTTCTTCGGCAGCGGCTGCAGGAGGCGATGCAAATCCGTCGTGTCGGTGATCGGCAGCCACTCTAACCCTCAGCGCGGCGGCTTCACTGTTCGGGAGCTTGCCGAGACGCCTGGCAGACTGTCCGCCGACCGTCCTCGTTACAGGTCAATGCCGCCGATTGCGCGCTGCGACCCACTCAGCTTCAGCAAAGCCTTATGCAGCTCCGCCCGCGATGTCAGATTGCCCCGACCTCAAGGGCTTGTCCCACCATGCCGGCCAGAGATCTGCAGACCGATCCCGCTGTTGGCGACGGCCGGCCCAAGGTTCTGGCTATCGCTCCTAGGGGTTCGGCGGCGTCCCCACCTGAGCTGATCCAGATCGTCAGGCTGCTGGCCCGTCAGGCCGCACGGGAGTACCATGAGAGCCAGCGCAACGGGGCGCTTGGCCCCGGCCGCTGAGGGCCAGACCATGTCGCGAGCCGTCCTCTACGCCCGCTACTCCTCCGACAGCCAGCGTGACGCCTCCATCGAGGACCAGCTGCGGCTCTGCCGGCTGCACGCCGAGCGCCAGGGCTGGACGGTCGCGGACAGCTACAGTGACCGGGCGATCTCGGGCGCCTCGCTGCTCCGACCGGGCATCCAGGAGCTGATCCAGGACGCCGGGCGCGGGCGCTTCGACATCGTGCTGGCCGAGGCCATGGACCGGCTGAGCCGCGACCAGGAGGACATCGCGGGCCTGTTCAAGCGCCTGTCCTTCGCGGGCGTGCGCATCGTCACCCTGTCGGAGGGCGACGTCTCCCACCTGCACGTGGGACTGAAGGGCACGATGAACGCTCTCTTCCTCAAGGACCTCGCCGACAAGACCCGCCGCGGCTAGCGCGGGCCGGTCGAGAAGGGCAAGGCCGGCGGCGGCCTGTGCTTCGGGTACGACGTGGTCCGCGGGCTTGGGACCGACGGCCAGCCGATCACCGGAGAGCGGCGGATCAACCCGGCCGAAGCCGAGGTGGTGCGGCGTATCTTCCGAGACTACGCCGCCGGTTGCTCGTCGCGCACCCTGGCCATGACGCTGAACCGGGAGGGCGTGCCGGGCCCGCAAGGACGGGCGTGGGGTCCTAGCACCATCCACGGCAACCTCGAGCGCCGCAACGGCGTGCTCAACAACGAGCTCTATGTCGGCCGACTGGTCTGGAACCGCCAGCGCTTCCTCAAGGACCCGGACACGGGCAAGCGGATCGCCCGGCCGAACCCGGAAGCCGAGTGGATCGTCCAGGACGTGCCGGAGCTGCGCATCGTCGACGACGCGCTGTGGGATGCGGTCAGGACGCGCCAAGCCTCGTTGAGGATGACGCCGCGGGCCTCGACGGACCACATCGCCGAGCGACGCCGCCCCAAGCACCTGTTCGCCGGCCTCCTGCGCTGCGCCTGCTGCGGCGGCAGCTACACGATGATCTCCAAGGACCTGCTCGGCTGCGGCACGGCGCGCACCAAGGGCACCTGCGACAACCGCCTGAACATCCGCCGTGACGCCTTGGAGGCGCAGGTGCTGGACGGGCTTCGGCACCACCTTATGGAGCCGGCCCTCTTCCGCGAGTTCTGCGAGGAGTTCACCCGCGAAGTGAACCGGCTGCGAATGGCGGACCGGGCGCGTCTGGCGTCGACCCGGACGGAGGCGGCGCGGATCGATCGCGAACTCGAGCGGATGCTGAACGTGATCTGCGGCTCGGACGATGTTGAAGCTTCCAAGCGCCTCGCCCGCAGGATGACCGAGCTTGAGAAGCGCAAGGAGGAGCTGGATCAGCGGCTGCACAGCGTCGAGAGCCCACCTCCCCTACTGCATCCGAGTCTCGCCCAACTCTACCGGGAGCGGATCGGCGCACTCAGTGAGGCTCTTAGCCGGCCAGACACCCGGTCCGAAGCGGCGGAGGCGATCCGCAGCCTCGTGAGCGGCATCGAACTGGCGCCGGAAGACGGCCACTTGGCCATCGTCCTGCGCGGCGACCTGGCGGCGATGCTGACCTTCGCCGCACAGACGAAGAAGCCCGGCGCTCCATTGCTGGAGGCCGGGCTTTTGGGTTCGGTGGCGTCGCAAGAATCGTTGGGTGCGGGGACAGGATTTGAACCTGTGACCTTCAGGTTAT
>CAXUCS010000263.1:0-4236 GCA_964249365.1 uncultured Caulobacteraceae bacterium
CGCCAGGTCGGCGGCGCCGTCAGGCCCATCGCCGCCGACCTGGCGACCGGCCCCGAAGACACGGCCGGGCATCGCTCGCGCTACTTAGCGTTATCGCCGTCATACCAAGATGTTTCGCCCTTGTCACAGGCGTGGATGGCCCGCTTCATCAAAGCGGTACGCCCGCGGCCTGTGGTCTTTCTGACGCGCCGGCGTCTTTTTCGAGACACGATCCTGGCGCAGCCGCCCTGCGTCGGTCTAGGATTGTGGCAACAACAAGCGAGGGCGGCGCGACACGCGCCCGCCCCGGACACGAGGGTGGAATGAACACACGCGCGCTGCTGCGGGCGACCGCATCGTCGTTGGCCATCGCCGTCGCCGCGATCGCTTCGGGAACGGCGGCCCTGGCGCAGGACGCGACCAATCCCGCTCCGGCGTCGAACTCCACCCAGTCGTCCTCCGGCTCCACCGGCGTCGCGGCCTCCCAGAGCGGGACCTCGCCGACCCGCACGGCCCCGGCGGAGGTGGGCGCGCCCAACCCGCAGCCGCCGGGCGGCTTCACCGCCGACACCATCGTGGTGACCGCCCAGAAGCGGAAGGAGAACCTCCAGGACGTGCCGGTGGTGGTCACGGTGGTGACCAAGCAGCTGCTGCAGGACAGCGGCGTGCGCGACATCAAGGACCTGTCCAAGCTCGCCCCCGGCCTGACGGTGACCTCCACCTCCTCGGAAGCCGTCACCACCGCACGCATCCGCGGCGTCGGCACCGTGGGCGACAACCCGGGCCTGGAGCCCTCGGTGGGCGTGACCATCGACGGCGTCTACCGGCCGAGGAACGGGGTCGGCTTCGGCGATCTCGGCGACGTGGACCAGATCGAGGTGCTCAAAGGCCCGCAGGGCACCCTGTTTGGCAAGTCGACCTCGGCGGGCGTGATCAACATCCTGACTGCGGAGCCAAGCTTCAAGCCGAGCGCGGCGGCGGAGTTCACGGCGGGCAACTACAACGCCTATGGCGGGTCGGTGTCGGTCACCGGCCCCTTGCCGGTGCTCGGCGGCGACAAGCTGGCCGGCAGCTTCTATTTCGCCGACCGCCAGCGCGACGGCTTCTACGATGTGGTCACCGGCCAGGGTCCCCGCACCCAGACCACTGACCAGAACCAGGATTTCTACACCGTCCGCACCCAACTCCTCTACAAGCCGGACTCCAACCTTTCCGCGCGTATCATAGGCGACTACAGCCACCGCGACGAGAGCTGCTGCGTGGCGGTGCAGCGCGCCGACGGCCAGCCGCTCGACGGCAAGCCCGGCGGCCTGACCGCGCAGGACCTGGTGGCCGGCCTGGCGCCCTCCGGCGGCGGGGAGGCGGTGGCGTCGGACCCCTACGCCCGGGTGGCCTACGCCAACCGGCCGGACGCCCAGGACATCGTGGACGAGGGTGTGTCCGCCCAGATCGACTACCGTTTCCCCGACCTGAAGGCGACGCTGACCTCCATCACCGCCTTCCGTAACTGGAAGCTGATCGGCGGCAACGACGTCGACTTCTCCAACGCCGACCTCCTGCAGGTCCCCGTCGGCGACATGAACAGCGAGCAGTTCCAGGACTTCAGCCAGGAGATTCGCTTCGCAGGCAGCTACGACAAGCTCGACTATCTGGTCGGCGGCTTCTACGCCAACGAGTACCTGCGCGACAACTTCGAGCTCCTGTTCGGCAACCAGTTCCAGCCCTATATAGATGGGCTGTTCAGCACCACGGGGTTCGGCGTCTCGATCCCGAACTTCCAGCAGGACCTGTTCGGCCCCACCGCGCTGGAGCCCGGCGGGAACGGCGGCGTCGACAGCTATCGTCAGCGTGACGACAGCTACTCGATCTTCACCAACGAGACCTACCATTTCACGCCGCAGTTCGACATCAACATCGGTGTCCGCTACACGATCGACAACAAGGTCCTGAACAGCCTCAACCAGAACATCGGCAACGGCGAGGGCTGCGCGGCCGCGGCCTCCAGCCCCAACGCCGCCCTCCTTGGCCAGACCGGGCTGAACACCGTGTGCCTGCCGTTCGAGAGCCCGGCCTTCAACAATTTCCCCAACCACCAGTCGGAGTCGACCTCCAACACCAGCGGCACGGTGAAGGCGGCCTACCGGTTCAGCCCCCAGACGCTCGCCTATGCGTCCTACGCCAAGGGGTTCAAGGCGGGCGGCTTCAACCTCGACCGCACCGGCTGTCCTAATGAGCAGTCGATCACCAACGGCGGCCCCTGCCCGGTCAGCGCCAATGGCCTGATCACCGCCACCACCGCCGACACCAACACCTTCTTCAAGCCGGAGTATTCCGATTCCGGCGAGGTCGGGGTCAAGAATACCTTGTTTAACCGCAAGCTTCTCCTGAACGCCACCCTGTTCTATGAGAAGTTTTCCAACTTCCAGTACAATACCTTTACCGGCCTGGTGTTCGTGGTCGACTCCCTGCCCTACGTCTATTCGAAGGGTCTGGACCTCGACTTCGTGGCGCGGCCGATCCGCGACCTCAACTTCCAGGGCGGCTTCACGGTGGACGACACCCGCTTTTCCCACAGCGACGGCGGCGCGGGCGTCGGCGTCCTGAACACGTCCGGTTTCCTGGGGGCGCCGGGCTCGCGCCTGCCCTTCGCGCCGACCTGGTCGGCGTCGATCTCGGCCACCTACACCTACCACCTGCCCCGCGACTACATGGTGCGCTTGAACATGGGGGCCAAGTTCAACAGCAACTACAACACCGGCTCCGACGAGGACCCGCGCAAGCTGCAGGCGGCCTACACCGTCACCGACGGGCGCATCATCTTCGGCCCAGAGGATGGCCGCTACGACATCGAGATGTGGGCGGACAACCTGTTCAATACCAACTACGAGCAGGTGGCCTTCGACTCCGGCTTCCAGAACGCGCCCAGCAACGCCACGGGGCTGATCAACGCCTTCCTCGGCGCGCCCCGGACCTTCGGCGCGACCTTGCGGGCCAAGTTCTAAGGACCGAGACTGGCGTCGCAGGCAGGAGGAGACGCCATGGCGGACGGATCGCTTCCGAGCGCGAACGCGGTGCGCGCGCAGGTCGGCGCGCAGGAGTGGGCGGCCCGGGTGGAGCTGGCCGCGCTCTACCGGCTGACGGCGCTGCACGGCTGGGACGACGCCATCTTCACCCACATCTCCATGCGGGTCCCAGGGCCGGAGCACCACTTTCTCATCAACCCCTACGGCGTCTATTTCGAGGAGATGACCGCCTCCGCGCTGGTCAAGGTCGATCTCGACGGTGAGATCGTTATGGACACGCCCTACCGCATCAACCCGGCGGGCTTCACCATCCACTCCGCCATCCACGCGGCGCGGGCGGATGCGACCTGCGTGATGCACCTGCACAGCGACTGTGGGGTAGGCGTCTCGGCCCAGGCCGAGGGCCTGCTGCCCATCAGCCAGAACCACCTGATCCTGATCCCCAAGCTCGCCTACCACGGCTACGAAGGCGTGGCGCTGAACCTGGACGAGCGCGAGCGGCTCGTCACCGACCTCGGCGGCAAGTCGGTGATGATGCTCCGCAACCACGGCACCCTGGCGGTGGGGGCGAGCGCGGCGGAGACGTGGCTGGCCATGTTCTTCCTGGAGCGCGCCTGCGCGCAGCAGGTCGCAGCCCTGTCCGGCGGCCGCGACCGCATCCTGACCGCCCCGCCGGAGGCGCAGGAGACGGTGGAAGGCCAAACCTCCGGCGGTCTGGACAGGGTGGCCCGCCTGGCCTGGCCGGGGCTCCTCAGGAAGCTCGACCGGCAGCTCCCCGGCTATGACGGCTAAAGGCCCTGTCGCCGTATGAAGTCGACGAAGGCGCGCAGCGGCGCGGGCAGGCGCCGGCGGCCGGGGTAGTAGAGGTAGGGGCCGGAAAAGCTCTGCCACCAGGGTTCCAGCACCGGCAGGAGACGCCCGCTCTCGAAGTGAGGCGTGAGCCACTCCTCGAAGATCTGGACGACGCCGAGCCCCGCAAGCGCCGCCTCCACCGCCAGGTCCGCCGCGCCCCCCAGCCGCACGACCAGGGGCCCCTGGCCATCGACCCGGACCACCTCGCCGTCGCGCTCGAACTCCCACAAGGGCCGGGCTCCGCTGGCGAACTGGCCGCGCAGGCAGGCGTGGCGGAGGAGGTCGCGCGGGTGCTCCGGCCGTCCTTGCGCGTCGAGGTAGGCCGGCGAGGCCGCCGTGGCGAAGCGCTGCACGCGGGGCCCGATCGGCACGGCCGTCATGT
>CAXUCS010000264.1:0-4223 GCA_964249365.1 uncultured Caulobacteraceae bacterium
CATGTTCGCCCGCGTCGCCACCGCCTACGCCGACGACGCCGACCACGCCCAGCGCGTCTACGACTACATCTCCACCCTGTGGTTCATGCCGGCCACCCCGGTCCTCTCCAACGGCGGGGCCGGGCGGGGCCTGCCGATCTCCTGCTTCCTGAACGCGGTGCCCGACTCGCTGGACGGGATCGTGGACGTCTGGAACGAGAACGTCGCGCTGGCCTCCAACGGCGGGGGCATCGGCACCTACTGGGGGGGCGTGCGCTCCATCGGCGAGAAGGTGAAGGGCGCGGGCCAGACCTCCGGCATCATCCCCTTCATCCGGGTGATGGATAGCCTGACGCTGGCCATCAGCCAGGGGTCGCTCCGCCGCGGTTCGGCGGCGGTCTACCTCGACGTCCACCACCCGGAGATCGAGGAGTTCCTGGAGATCAGGAAGGCGTCCGGCGACTTCAACAGGAAGTCGCTGAACCTCCACCACGGCATCAGCATCACCGACGCCTTCATGGAGGCGGTGCGGGACGGCGCCCGGTTCGCGCTCCGCTCGCCCAAGGACGGCGCGCCGGTGCGCGAGGTCGACGCCCGCTCGCTGTGGCAGAAGATCCTGGAGATCCGGCTGCAGACGGGCGAGCCCTACCTGATCTTCTCCGACACGGTGAACCGCGCCATGCCCGCCCACCAGCAGGCGTTGGGCATGAAGGTGCGCCAGTCCAACCTGTGCTCGGAGATCGTGCTGCACACCGGCGCCGACCACCTCGGCCAGGACCGCACCGCGGTCTGCTGCCTGTCCTCGGTCAACGCCGAGAAGTTCCTGGAATGGCGCGACCACCCCCGCTTCATCGAGGACGTGATGCGCTTCCTCGACAACGTGCTGCAGGCCTTCATCGAGTCGGCGCCGGACGCCATGAGCGCGGCCGTCTACGCCGCCGAGCGCGAGCGGTCGGTCGGCCTCGGCCTTATGGGCTTCCATTCCTTCCTCCAGGCCCAGGGCGTGCCGTTCGAGTCCGCGGTGGCCAAGAGCTGGAACATGCGCATCTTCAAGACGCTGCGCCGCCAGGCCGACGCCGCCAGCCGCAAGCTGGCGGTGGAGCGCGGGCCCTGCCCGGATGCCGCCGAACAGGGCGTGATGGAGCGGTTCTCCCACAAGCTGGCGATCGCGCCGACCGCGTCCATCTCCATCATCTGCGGGGGCACGAGCGCCGGCATCGAGCCCATCCCGGCCAACATCTACACCCACAAGACGCTCTCCGGCTCCTTCGCGGTGAAGAACCCCTACCTGGAGGCGATCCTGGCGGCGAAGGGGGAGAACACCGACGCGACCTGGGGCTCGATACTGGAGAACGAGGGCTCGGTGCAGCACCTCGACTGCCTGAGCGTCGACGAGAAGGACGTCTACAAGACCGCCTTCGAGCTCGACCAGCGCTGGGTGGTGGAGCTGGCGGCGGACAGGACGCCCGACATCTGCCAGTCCCAGTCGGTGAACCTCTTCATCCCCGGCGACGTGGACAAGTGGGACCTGCACATGCTGCACTGGCTGGCGTGGGAGCGCGGCTGCAAGTCGCTCTATTACCTCCGCTCCAAGTCCGTGCAACGCGCCGCCTTCGCCGGCGGGGAGGGTGCGGCCGAAGCGATGCGGGTAGAGGGCAGGACCGACTACGAGGAATGCCTCGCCTGCCAATAGCCGAAGGTTAGGTCAGACCCGCGAGGATCGCCTCGTACGCTGCGTGAGCCTGGGCGTGCACGTCCGCCAGCCGTCGCTCCAGCGCTTCGAAGCTTTCGCAGCCTGCCGCGTGGGCCAGCAGCGCCTTGAAGCCCTCCGGCTCGCGTCCAGGCGCCGAGTAGTCGGCGAGCGCCAGCTTGAGGAGCTGGTTCAGCGACGACTGGAGGCGCAGCGCCTCGGCCAGCGTCTCCAGCACCGCCCCGTCCATCAGGCCGGCGGCGGCCATCGCCCGCAGTGCCGCTTCCGTGGAGGTCAGGAGAGGGCCGCCGGCGGACGCGTGGGCCACCTGGAGCGACTGGGCCGCGAACTCGATGTCCACCAGGCCGCCGGGGGTGAGCTTCAGGTCCCAGGCGCTCCGCGGCGCCCGTTCGCGCAGCATCAGCGCGCGCATCTCCGCCACATCGCGCGCGACCGACGCCGGCTCGCGCGGTCGGCGTAGCGCGGCCAGGATCGCATCCGTCGTCGCGTCTGCGAACGCCGGCGAGGAGGCCCAGACCACCCGGGCGCGGGTGAGGGCCAGCGCCTCCCAGGTCGCCGCCTCGTGCGCCTGGTAGCCGGCGAAGGCGGCGAGACTGACCGCCACGGGTCCCGCCTTGCCGGAAGGCCTGAGCTGCAGGTCCACCGTGTAGAGGCCGCCCTCCGCCGTGGGGGCGGAGAGCGCGGTGACGAGGCGCGGGGTAAAGCGGGCGTAGAAGGCTTCCGCGCTCCAGCCCTTCACCGCGGAAGCGGCGGTCGGCGCGGCCGGCCGGTACAGCGTCATCAGGTCGAGGTCGGAGCGGGCGTTCATCTCCCGCGAGCCCGCCCGGCCGAGCGCCACCACCGCCACCTCGCCCGGGAACTCGCCGCCGAGCCGGGCGGTCTCCGCCAGCGCCCGGGGGGCTAGGGCGGCGAGGCAGGCGTCGGCGAGCGCGGCGAAACTCCGTCCTGCCTCTCCCGCGTCCGCCGCCCCGCCGAGGAGCTGTACGCCGATGCGGAAGACGCTGTCGCGCCGGGCGACGCGGGCCGCGTCCATGGCGCCCTCGAAGGTCGGCGCGCGTGCGACCGCGTCGGTCAGGGTGGCGGCGACTTCCGCCGCGTCGAGCGGGGAGAAGAAGCCCGGATCCAATAGGGCGTCCAGCGCGGCCGGGTGGCGGGCGAGCTCGCGCGCCAGCTCCGGCGCATAGGCGACGACCCTGATCAGGAGCTGCAGCAGCTCCGGCTTGGCGAGGAGGAGTGACATCACCTGAACGCCGGCCGCGAGCCGGCCGAAGAAGTCGGCGAAGCGGGAAACGGCGGCGTCGGGCGCTCCCGTCGCCTGCGCCGCTTCCAGGAGGCGCGGCGCCAGGCGGGTGAAGAGCTCGCGCCCGCGGGGGGAGCGCGTGGCCGGTATGCGCCCGGTGTGCCAGCCGCGGATCAGGGCGGAGACGCGCTCCGGCTCGGAAAAGCCCATGCGGCGGAGCGTGCCGAGCGTCTCCGGATCGTCCTCGACCCCGGTGAAGACGAGGTTGCCGGAGGCGGTGAAGAGGTCCTCCTCCTCGGCGAACAGCGCCGCGTAGCGGGCGTTCACGCGCTGGAGCGTCCGCTCCACCTCCGCGTCGAAGCTAGGAAGGTCCGCGTGGCCGGACAGGGCGGCGATGGCTCGGCGAAGGCCGTCCGCCTCCGGCAGGAGGTGGGTCTGCTCGTCGGCGACCATCTGGGCGCGGTGCTCCCAGCCGCGAAGGCGCACATAGGCGTCGCGGAGGTCGCCGGCGGCTCCGGCGTCGACATGGCCGGCGCGCTCCAGGGCCCTCAGGGCGTCGAGCGTCGCGGCCTGCCGCAGTCCGGCGTCGCGGCCGCCGAGGATCAGCTGCTGGGTCTGGACGTAGAACTCGATCTCGCGGATGCCGCCGGCGCCGAGCTTGAGGTTGTGGCCGGGCGCGCGGAGGCGCTCGTCGACCTTGTGGACGTGGAGCTGGCGCTTGATGGAGCCGATGTCGGCGATGGCGGCGTAGTCGAGCGTCCGCCGCCAGACGAACGGCTGGAGCGCGCGGAGGAAGCCGGCGGCGGCTTGACGATCGCCGGCGCAGGCGCGCGCCTTGATCATCGCCGCCCGCTCCCAGTTCTGGCCGGCGGTCTCGTAGTAGACCAACGCGGCGCCGGTGGAGAGCGCGACCGGCGTGGCGCCCGGGTCCGGACGGAGCCGCAGGTCCACCCGGAACACGTAGCCTTCCTCCGTGCGCGCCTGCAGGAGGGCGGTCCAGGCGCGGGTGATGCGCACCGCGGCGGTCTGCGCGTCGACGCCGGGGCGGAACCGCAGGCGCGCGGCGTCGTAGAAGATGCTGACGTCGATGTCGGAGGAGTAGTTCAGCTCCCGCGCCCCATGCTTGCCGAGCGCCAGGCAGAAGAGGCCGGGGAGGGGGCCGCCCTCGTCTTCCTCCGCCTCGCCGAGGTCGCCTCGGGCGCGCGCCTCGCCGGCGGCGACGGCGAGCGCGGCCTGCACCGCCGCGTCCGCGAAGTCGGAAAGGGCGGCGGTGACCTCTTCGAGCTCCCACGC
>CAXUCS010000265.1:0-4218 GCA_964249365.1 uncultured Caulobacteraceae bacterium
CTCGCGGCCTGATCCAGCCGCCGCCCCTGTGCAGCCTGCCGCAGCGTCGGTGCGAAGCCCTTGCTGCCAACGACGCGATATCAGACAAGCTGCGCGCGCTCGGCCGCGCCCGACGCCGAGGCCGCCGCCGACTCCGTCATGGCCGAGACAGTGGAGCCGCTGGCGATGGCGCTGCACCTTGGAGGAACGCCATGAGCATGGTGGCGGATTACGTCCACCTGAGCGGGCTGGAGCAGATGCGGGCCCTGATGGGGGCTGCGGACAGGCCGGGCATCGGGCGCACCATGGGCTTCGAACTCGTCGAGATCGACGAGGGTCTCGCGGTGTTCGAGGGGACGCCGGACGAGGCCGTCTACAACCCGATCGGGACCGTGCACGGCGGCTATGCCGCGACCCTGCTCGACTCCTGCTGCGGCTGCGCCGTCCATACCCGGCTGGCGGCGGGGCAGGGCTACACCACGCTGGAGCTGAAGGTCGCCTACCACAAGGCGATGACGTCCGGGACCGGCCCGGTGCGGGCGGAAGGGCGCGTGCTTAGCTTCGGCCGCCGCGCCGCCTTCGCCGAAGGCCGGCTCCTCGACGGGGCAGGGCGGCTCCTCGCCTCCGCCACCTCCACCCTGTTGGTGCTGACGCCGTGAGCGCCCGGCCCGCCTTGAGGCCAAAGACGAGGCGGCGGGGCCCAGGCGCGGCACTGCAACCGCGCGTCGGGCTGTCAAGCGGCTCCCCCACGTCCTAACACCGGGCGTCGCTGGGGGAGCGGACCGCGCACAGCCATGCCGAAGATGATCGCCTTCATGGCGTCGCTCCTGCCGTTCGCGGTCGCCATGTCGTTCACGCCCGGGCCGAACAACCTGATGCTGGCCAGCGCCGGGGCGCGCTTTGGCTTCGCCCGCACCCTGCCGCACCAAGCCGGGGTCGTGCTGGGGTTCGCGGTCCTGACCCTGACGGTAGGGCTGGGCGTGGCCGAGCTGATCGCCGCCGCGCCCATGCTCTACATGGTCATGAAGGTCGCGAGCATCGCCTACCTGCTCTACCTCGCCTGGCGCATCGCGACGGCGGAGGGGGCCAAGCGCGGGGCGGAACCCGCACGGCCGATGAGCTTCATCCAGGCCGCGCTGTTCCAGTGGGTGAACCCCAAGGGTTGGGTCTCGGCCCTGGGCGCGATCACGGCCTACACCACGCTTTCCGCGAACATCCGCCTGCAGATCCTGCTGATCACGCTCATCTTCGCGCTGGTCGGGGTGGCGAGCACCTCGACCTGGGCGATGTTCGGCCAGGTGATCCGGCGCTACCTCACCACGCCGCGCCGGCGGGTCGCCTTCAACGGCGTGATGGCCGCGCTCCTGGTCGGCTCCATCGTGCCCGTGGTGCTGGAGCGCTGAACGTTCAGACGCGGAAGCGGTACTCGCGGCCGGGCTCGCGCTCCACGTCGGGAGGGAAGCTCGCGCGCTTGTCGGCGAAGTAGCGTCGCCGGTGGTCGCCGTCGGCCGCCGGGTTGTAGGTCAGGTAGAGCAGCCGGCGCGCCCTGTCGGTCAGGTTCGGCTTGGACGAGTGGGGCGCGTAGCTGTCGAAGAAGAGCACGTCGCCTGGCCGGGTCGGCACGGAGACGAAGGGGAAGGCCGCGACCTCCGCGGCCGTCAGCGGCTGCCATTCCGAGCCGACCAGCGCGGTCAGCCGGGGCGCGTCCGCCATCTCAAGGCAGCCGTTCTCCAGCGTCGCCGCGTCGATGGCGACGAGTGCGGTGATGAACAGCGGCGCATAGCTGCTCCAGCCCGCCTGCTGGTCCTGGTGCGGCTCGAACCCCGCGCCGCCCGGCTCCTTGAAGTTGATCTTGTCCTTGAAGAGGACGACCGGGCCGCCCATCAGCTCCGCGCTCGCGCGGACGAGGCGGCCGTGCACCAGCCGGTCGAAGCCGGGGTGGACCGGGCAGAAATCCTCGATCCGCTGGCGCACCTTGGCGTCCGGGTCGAGCAGGCTCTTCTCCCAATAGACCATGTGGGCGCCGGCGACTTCCGGACGCGCCGTGAGCTCGTCGGTCCAGCCGGTGATCTCCGCGGCCTCCTCGGCGCTGAAGAACCCCGGGGCCGCGGTCCAGCCCTGGCGGTCGAAGCGGGCGCGCTGCTCATCATCTAGGAGCGGGGCCAGGGCGGCGGTGTCGAGCGGCATGGGCGTCAGTCCAGCAGGGAAGGGAGGATGTGCTCGCGGGCGCGGGCGACGTCCGCCTCGAAGTCGATCTCGGTCCAGGGCAGGTCCCCCACGTCGGCGACCTCGAACGCGTCCGGTCGCTCCAGGATCAGGTCGCGGACCGCCTCCTCGTATTCGAGCGCGGCCTCGCCCGCGTCAAGCCGCACGCGGCAGCGCTCCGCGAGCGCGCGGGCGAGGGCGGCAGGGAAGCGGAAGAAGCCGACCGACTCGCCGTGCCGCTCCCCGGGATCCACCGGGACCTTGCGGAAGTCCACGATCCGGTCGCCGCGCAGGCAGACCTTCACCGGCTCGTCGCCGGGCTCGAGTTCCGGGTCCATGAGGAGGCGGGCGCGCCTGTCGTCGCCCTCCAGGAGGCGGGCGATCATGCGGCTGTCGTGCAGCACGTCGCCGTCCATCACCAGCACGGGATCGCCGCTCTCCAGCGCCTCGGCCTGCACCGCCAGGGAGACGAGGCTGCCCTCGCGGTAGCGCGCGTTCTCCATGAAGGCGACCTCCAGCGAGGGCGGCGCCACCCGGGCGGCCTCCGCGCGGATGCGCCCGGCCTCGAAGCCCACGGTGATGCAAACCCGCTCGACACCGCAGGCGGCGAGGCTCTCCAGCCGCCGCTGCAGCAGGCTGCGGCCGCCCATTTCCAGGAGCACCTTGGGCCCGTCGTGCGCCGGACCGAGCCGGCGGCCCACGCCCGCGGCCAGGATCACTGCGACCGTTCTGTTGCGATGTCGTGACACATTTGCATAGTACACCGTACGGTCTGGTATTGCCGATGCGTATTGCGCGCGCATCCGGACGCGGGCGCTCCTGGAGTGACGACCTTGATGCAGACCACGGAGACGCGCTCGGGACGTCAGGCGGCGGAGGCGCGCGCCACCTCTGCGCTCCGCCGGCTGATCGGTTCGCCCGACCTGTCGTTCCTGATGGAGGCGCACAGCGGCCTGTCCGCCCGCATCGCCGAGGAGGCGGGCTTCCTCGGCATCTGGGCGTCGGGCCTCAGCCTGTCCGCCAGCCTCGGCCTGCGCGACGCCAACGAGGCGACCTGGACCCAGGTGCTCGAAACGCTGGAATACATGGCCGACGCCACCCGGCTGCCCATCCTGGTGGACGGGGACACCGGCCACGGCAACTTCAACACGGTGCGCCGCTTCGTGCGTAAGCTCGGCGAACGCGGGATCGCCGGCGTGTGCCTGGAGGACAAGCTATTCCCCAAGGCCAACAGCTTCGTGGGCGAGAACCAGCCGCTGGCGGACGTGGACGAGTTCTGCGGCCGGTTGAAGGCGGCCAAGGACAGCCAGGTCGACGACGACTTCGTGCTGGTGGCGCGGGTGGAGGCCCTGATCTCCGGCTGGCCGATGGAGGAGGCGCTCCACCGCGCCCACGCCTATTCGGACGCCGGCGCCGACGCCATCCTGATCCATTCCAAGAAGGCGCATGCCCGCGAGATTTTCGACTTCTGCCGCCGCTTCGAGGAGCGCGCCCCGGTGGTGATCGTGCCCACCATGTACCATGCGACGCCGACCGACCTCTTCCGCCAGGCGGGCGTCTCCACCGTGATCTGGGCCAACCACCTGCTGCGCGCCTCGCTCCAGGCCATGCAGCAGACCGCCGCGCGCATCCACGAGGACCAGTCGCTGCACGAGGTGGAGGGACGCGTCGCCAGCGTAAAGGACATCTTCCGTCTGGTCGGCAACGAGGAGCTGGAGCGGGCGGAGCGCCGCTACCTCCCCGCCGAGGTCCGCCGCTCGGCGGTGGTGCTCGGCGCCTCGCGGGGCGGCGCGCTCGGCGAGCTGACCGAGGACCGGCCGAAATGCATGGTGGAGGTGCGCGGCCGCCCGATCCTCCAGCACCTCGTCGCCACCCTGCAGGGCGGCGGCGTGCGCGACATCTGCGTCGTGCGCGGCTGGCGCAAGGAGGCGGTGACGGCCACCGGGGCGCGCTTCGTCGACAACGACCGCTTCGCCGAGACGGGCGAGGTCGCCTCGCTTCACGCCGCCGACCGGCTGGAGGGCGAGACCATAC
>CAXUCS010000266.1:0-3389 GCA_964249365.1 uncultured Caulobacteraceae bacterium
GCCCCCCGGTCCTGAGCCGGCGCCCGGCCCCGAGATCACGCCCGCCGAAACGCCCGAGGAGGCTCCAGGCGTCGCGCCCACGCCCGACGACGGACGGCCCTACGACTGAGCGGCGCCTGCGGAACTTCGCCTGAGAGCCCCCGGTTACCAGCCAGGTTCCGCCAGGACGCCACGGAGACAGAGATCATGCCAGGACCGGCCGAAAATACCCAGGGCGGCAAGTCGAGCCGTGGCTTCGCGTCCATGGATCGGAGCAAGCAGCGCGAGATCGCCCGCAAGGGCGGTGAAAGCGTGCCGAACGAGAAGCGCAGCTTCTCGCAGAACCGCGAGCTGGCCGCCGCTGCGGGGCGCAAGGGCGGGGAAGCGTCCCAGGGCGCACGCCGCCGCCCGAGCTGATTCGGCCGGCGTTGAAAACGGGGTAGGTCGCTCTTCGTTGACAGCCTCCGCCCGTCCGATAGCGAAGGCTACTCCGTCCTAGGCCGGCAGGTCGCGCGCCAGCCGCAGTCCTGCGAACTGCCAGCGTTTGTCGGGAGGGAAGAAGTTGCGATAGGTGGGTCGGACGTGCCCCCGCGGCGTGACGCAGGAGCCGCCGCGCAGGATCATCTGGTTGATCATGAACTTGCCGTTGTACTCTCCCACGGCGCCGGTGGCGGCACGGAAGCCCGGGTAGCCGACATAGGGGCTGGCGGTCCACTCCCACACGTCCCCGAACATCTGCGACAGCGGCCCCCCTCGGCTCGGCTGCGGATCAAAGGTCTCGTCGTCGAGCCAAGCGCCGGCCTCGCCCGCATGACGGGCCGAGGTCTCCCATTCCGCTTCGGTGGGCAGTCGCGCATCGGACCAGCGGGCGAAGGCGTCGGCCTCGAAGAAGCTCACATGCGCCACGGGCGCCTCCAGCCGCAGCGGCTGGAGGCCCGACAGGCCGAACGCCCGCCACCTCCCCTCGGCGTCCTCTTCCCAGTACAGCGGCGCCTGCCAGCCTTCCGCGGCGCAGGTCGCCCAGCCGTCTGACAGCCAGAGCTCCGGCCGCCGGTAGCCGCCGTCGGCCATGAAGCCCAGCCACTCCCCATTGGTGACGGCGCGGTCGGCGAGGGCGAAGGGGCGCAGCAGGACCTCGTGGCGCGGCCCTTCATTGTCGAAGGCGAAGCCGGCTCCCCCGTGCCCGAGCGGCACGATCCCACCCCCATGTTCGTTGAAGGTGAGCGGGGCCGCTGCCCGGATGGCAGGGGCCCGGGCCGGCGCATAGGCCGGACGCAGCGGGTTCTGGGCGAAGAGATGCAGGAGGTCCGTCAGCATCAGCTCCTGGTGCTGTTCCTCGTGTGCGAAACCGAGTTCCAGGACGTCCTGCAGGGTGGGAGCGACGGCTCCGCGGGCGAGGAGTTCGGGCACCGCTGCGTCCACGTGGTCGCGATAGGCCATCACCGCCTCCACGCCCGGACGCGTGATCAAGCCTCGCGCAGAGCGTGGGTGACGCGCGCCCAGGGCTTCGTAGTAGGAGTTGAACAGGTACTGGAAGCGATCGTCGAAGGGCGTCCAGCCGTGCGGAAGGAGGACAAAGGTCTCGAAGAACCATGTCGTGTGGGCCAGGTGCCATTTGGCGGGACTGGCGTCCGGCATGGATTGGGGCGTCATGTCCTCCGCCCCGAGCCGCGCGGCCAGGCGACGGCTCATCGCCCGCGTCCGCCGGAAGCGCTGCGTCAGGTCGGCTTCGCGGCCGGGTGGCTCCACGGCCGTTTCGGGCAGGGCCGAGTCAAGGGGTGTCAAGGCTTTGCGCTCACCGGACGGCTCCGACCGGAATGGGAACGTATGGGTATAGAGCACGTTTTCCCCGCGCCTCGATGTGGGGGTGCGTGCTGGTCGGATCGCGGATGGCGGAGCCTCAGGTTTGCAACGTCGGCGTGACCGCCGGGCGGCCTTGCATCGCCGCAGCGAGGACGGCGGCGCCGGGCGTCGAGAGGACCGAGGTGGCGCAGTCGCACGGAGTCAGGGCCGGGCCGGACGACACGTGGCGCGAGGACGTGGTGGCGCTGATCCCCGCCCTGCGCGCCTTCGCCTGGTCGCTGAGCCATAACAGCGCCGACGCCGACGATCTCGTCCAGGAAACCCTCATCAAGGCCTGGACCCATCGCGCCAAGTTCGAGATGGGCACCAACCTGCGCGCCTGGCTCTTCACCATCCTTCGTAACACCTATTACACCGCCGTGGTGAAGAAGCGGCGGGAGGTCGCGGACGAGGACGGCAAGCACGCCGCCACGCTGAGCGCAGCGCCGACCCAGGACTGGAGCGTCGCAGTGCGTTCGCTTCGCACCGCCCTCCAGCAACTGCCCCACGAGCATCGGGAGGCGCTGGTCCTGGTGGGCGCAGCCGGCATGACCTACGAGGAGGCGGCCGAGATATGCGGCTGTGCGCTCGGCACCATCAAGAGCCGGGTGAACCGGGCGCGAGCGCGCCTTCTTAAGATCATGGACGCGGGCGAGGTGGAAGACACCTTCGCGGGAGAGACGCTGGGAGCGGCGCTGCATCCGGAGTAGATCAACGGCGCCGGGGCGTATCGGCCCCGCAGCGGAGTTCGCCACGCTCCAGGGCCGCTTCGAGCTGTTCGGTGAGTCGCAGCAGCCTGTCCGGTACGGGCCCCTGAGTCAGCCCGTCGAAATAGCACTTCAGCTGCACGCCCAAGGGTGAACAGGCCGGTTCCCCGTCCGATCCGAGTCCCCGCAAAGGGACGGCTGGAACATTAGGCTCCTGCATCAAGCTGTTGCTGCGTTCCGTGGACAAATCGCCTCAGCGGCTCGTAGCAATCTGGACATGGGCCGTAAAGCCCCATGGCGGCCGCCGGAACCCTCTTCCGGCCGATGCGGTTTTTCTGGACACACTCACGTAGGAGGAACTAAGCCATGTCGAACTGGGACCAGGACGAGCGCGCTCGCGGTGGCCCGGGCGGGCGTGGGGAGCGTGACTGGCGCGGGAACCGCGACTGGCGCGCCGGCCCCGGCGGACCGGACCGCAGCGCGCGCCCGCCCGGCCGGGACGCTGAGTACCGTTCCTTCCGCGACGCCCCGCGCGACCCGGGTCACGACCGCGAAGCCCAGGTCGGGAGAGGAGACCGTGGCGAACGCCCGGCCGACTACAATCCCCAGACCTCGCCCTACACGCCGGGCGGCGGAGCGGGCCGGGGCTATGGCGAAGGGGGCGACAGCGCCTTCGGCCAGATGGCGGGCGGCTCTTCGGACAGCGGACTCGGCGGCTACAGCGGCGCGGACGTGGGCGGCTGGGGCCAGCCGAACCTGAACTCCCAATGGGGCCAGGGCGGCTATGGACCGCTGAACCAGGGTCTTGACTATGGGCAGGACGGCGGCCGCTTCGGGCCGGCGGGCTACAACGGCGGCGAG
>CAXUCS010000266.1:3399-4217 GCA_964249365.1 uncultured Caulobacteraceae bacterium
GGAGGCGTAGGGCGGCGGGGGTCGCGGCCGCAGTGCGGAGCCGCACGACGAGCACCACGTCCACTACGCGCGCTGGCGCGACGCCCAGCTCTCCTCCCACGACCGCGACTACAATCGCTGGCGCGAGGAGCAGTCGCGTCGCTACGACGAGGACTACGGCGCATGGCGCAACGCGCGCCACGATACCTTCCGTCGTGACTTCGCGGGCGGGCGCACCGGACGGGGCGGCCAGGCGACGGCTCCAGGCGGGGCTGCTCCGGGCGGGGCGGCTCCCGGAGGCGCGGCCGGATCGTCCGCCACCGTCAATCCGTCCGAGCGCTCGGTCTACGGCTCGGCCGCCAGCGCCTCCGCCACCAGCGAGGCGGGCCACGCCCACGGCGCCAACCCGACCCTCGCCAGGATCGCGGACGGGGATACGGGCCAGCGCCCCCACCACGACAAGCCGGACGACGCCAAGCACTGACGCACGGCTTGACGCCTCGTCGGCCCTGCCGGCGAGGCGTACCTGTCCGGCGTCTCACGCCCGTATCGGCGGCGCGCCCGAGGGCAGCGGGCCGTCAGGGTTGCGGATGAAGGCCAGGTCGTCCTCCAGCACGTCCGCCCTGTGAAGGTCGCGCAGCAGGAGGTGCCATCCCAGCCGGTAATAGGCCGTCCGGACCGCGGCCCCGGTTCGAACCGCGGCTGCGACGGCTGCGTGCCTGGGAATGATGTCGTCATGCGCGCCGTACTGGAACAGGGTCGGCAGCTGCAGCCGCCCCATGTGGTCCTGCGCATCCTGCATGAGTCCGATGCTGGCATGGCCATGCGGCTGCCTGGGT